>JAAUPU010000130.1 GCA_012032975.1 Caldilineaceae bacterium
CCCCCGGAAGCCCATCTTTCCCGGTACACTATTGATCGACAGCAAACTGCGCCTGGCCAACCGGCTCGCAAAGGAACTACCCTTGCTCGCTCCCGGCGGGCATTGGAAGGCGATCAACGTGATGGATGTGAAGATCCGCTCGTTCACCGAGCCGGGCACACAACTCGATCTCGAAGCGCGTGTGAAGGAACTTACCGGCACCCAGACGGTCCTCTCGTTGCAATGCCGCAATGGCACCCGGTTGGTCGGCACCACACGCACCACGCTCGAATGGACACCAGCGGCATGAAACCGCGCCCTTCCAAACGCCGCGTCGCCATCACGGGTCTTGGCATGATGACGCCGGTTGGCAATGACGCCGCCTCGACTTGGGCCAGCCTGCGCGCCGGCGCAGCGGCGTCGCGCCATCACCACCTTCGACGCCAGCGGCCTGGCGACGCGCATCGGCGCGGATCTCTTTCTGATCAGCACAGGCGTGGAGAAGGTGTCGATCCGCTTTGGAAAGCCAGACCAAGAGCAGCTCGGCCTGGTCACGCTGGAAGAGATGGAACGATACATGGCTGAGGGTCACTTTGCCGCGGGCAGCATGAGGCCAAAGATCGAAGCCTGCATCCGCTATCTCCGTTCCAGCCAGATCGCCGACCCGATCGCGTTGATTACCGACCCGGAAAATCTGGCACGCGCCCTGCGTGGCGAAACTGGCACGCGCATCGTCCGCCCTGGTTGAAGCGGCCCAAGGCAGTTCTACGAAGACGCTCCGAATTCCCATTCCCCGACCACGATCCAAAATGTTACACGTTCGCATCAAACTGCTAACCCATCGTTAATATGCAACGCGTACCCTATTCACAGCCGGAGCCAAAGCACTTCGCTGAGAGGCAGACTTGTACCAGTCTGAGAAGAAGTGTTTGAGCGGAGCTCCGTTAGGGCTTGAACGGCTGACGCCATCTGGATTGCCTGACGTTGTCGCCAGGTTTCAGCCGTTCAAGTCCGACAATCCCCGTCTTGCGCCAACCGAAATCTATCCAAGTGAGGACGGAACTGGGGCCGCACAGCCCTGAGCGACCACAGGCGCCAAGTGGATCATGGCGCGCTGGCGTAGCTTGTTCCGAACCGCGCAAAGTAGTTGACGCCACCCACATGGTTCAGTATACTGATGTATAGAGAACGCCAACGTTGGGCCGGTTCCTTCAGTATTCCAGGGAGAAGCAGAGTCGTCGTGGATACCACGGTGTTGGAAGCCAAAGCCCCTTCGTCCGGTGAAAAGACCCGGTCTGGCTTCTGGACCCAAGGGTTCACCGGTCGCCAGCGACGCCGTATTGGCGAGGCGCTTCTCGCCTATGCCTTTCTCTTCCCTGCCTTCCTGATCGTCGGCATCTTCGGCCTCTTTCCTCTCATCTTTGCCGCCTACGAGAGCACCCTCACCGGTCTTAACAAGATAGTTGGCCGTTATAACGGTCTTGCCAATTATGTCAGAGCGATTGACAGTTTGGCCTATGTTCTCTTCTTCTGGATCGCCGTCGTCCTGGTCTATTTGTCCATCCGCGGTTTGGTTCGTTCTCATCGCCAAGCCAGAGAAAAGGGTGACAACCCTTGGCTGTGGATGCCTGGAGGCGTCACGATTGGCTTGAGCATCGGCGTGTTCGTGCTGTTTATCATACGTCTGCTGCCACTGGTTTTGGAGATTCCAAACCAGATGCGCGGCCGCAACAGCAGTCAAGATGACTTTCGTCAATTGCTGGGAGAAGCGCTGCGCAATCCACAGGTGCAGATTGCGCTTTGGACGTCCATCTTCTTGTTGATATTGGGCGGCGTTTTCCTGTATTGGGCTGCCCAGCGCCAGAAACTGCGCACGGTTGTCGATGGACATAACTATTCTGCGGCCTTTATTGCAGCAACGACGATGTTGCTGGGCGCGGCTGGCTTGACCTGGCTGACCTGGGTGGACATTCGCCATGCCTACGCCGAGGCATTTGAGAGCGGCGAAGGCATCGATATTTGGTCACAAATCCTGACGATCAGCGCGGGCTTTCTGTTGATGTGGCTTGCCTGGCGGCTCTGGGAAAGCGCCAGCTTTCAGGACTCGAACCTGCGCGTCGTCTTCAGGCTCGGCGGGCCGCGGCCATGTTGGTCGGCGCATGGTTCTTGATCGGCGAGTTGCCGCGTGCGATTGCCGCCGGCGACAGCGACTGGTGGTACGGTGTGCTCAACACCTTTTACTATTCGTTGGGCACCATCCCGGTCCAGCTTGGCATCGCGCTCCTGCTTGCCGTCCTTCTCTTTCAGGAAATACGCGGCAAATCGCTCTTTCGCATCGTCTATTTTATTCCCTACATCGCACCCTTTGTCGGCACCGCGGCAGTCTTTCGCATCATCTTTTCCAGCCGACCCAACGCACCCATGAACTCGATCCTGGAAACGCTGGGCTTGCCACCGTCGCTTTGGCTCAACCAGCCGACCGGCATCTTCCAGTTGATGCTTGGCGATGCGGTCCAACTGCCACAATGGGCCGCTGGCCCCAGCCTGGCGCTGGTCGTGATCATCATCTATGGCACTTGGACCTATATTGGTTTTAACACCGTGATCTTCATGGCCGGGCTGGGCACTATTCCACGTGAGCTGCACGAAGCAGCCGCGATCGATGGCGCCGCGCGGTGGGCGCAGTTCCGCCATATTACCTTTGCCCTTGCTTTCGCCGACCATCTATTTTCTCACCCTCTACTCGGTGATCGGCACCTTCAAGGCGTTCAACCACATCTACGTCATGCGCACTGCGGCCGCGCTCGGCACCACCGATACAGCCAGCATTGTCATTTTCCAGGCCTTCAAGCGTGACACGCGTTATGGGTATGCGTCGGCATTGGCGATCCTGCTCTTGATTATCATCCTGCTGCTCACCGCTGTGAACAACAGGCTTGCCAGCAAACGGGTCTTCTATGGCTAGTCACGTCTCCACAGAATCCAGCGCGGCCCGCGGCCGGCCAGAAGCAATCTCTGCCAGTGGCCCGCAGCGTCCACGCGTGGGCATTGGCCGCACGTTGGCCTATGTGGTGCTGGTCACCGGCACAATTTTCGCGCTCGTGCCCTTTTTCTATACGGTTAGCGTTTCCTTGATGAACCTGACCGAATCCACCAGTGGCCAGTGGTTGCCATCCTCCCCCCCAATGGAGCAACTACACCAGAGCCTGGGATGATGCCAATTTCTC
Source organism: Caldilineaceae bacterium (assembly GCA_012032975.1). Next base: position 3,207 of record JAAUPU010000130.1, read on the forward strand.
GCTCTATTTCTGGAACAGCGTCAAGATCACGATCCTGATCGTCTCCGGCGAGGTGGTCTTCTGTTCGCTGGCCGCCTACGCCTTTGCCCGGATGCGTTTCCCTGGCAACACCTTTCTCTTTGCACTTTTGCTTTCCACCTTGATGTTGCCGGAAGCCGTGACGTGGGTGCCCAATTTCATCACGGTCTCCTGGCTGGGTCGGGTCGGGCCGATCCCGTGGATCAACAGTTGGCCCGCGTTTGACGATTCCATTCATGGCCGGGGCATTTGGCATCTTTCTGCTGCGACAGTTTTTCCAGCAGATCCCGGACGAACTCTGGGACTCGGCCCAGATCGACGGGGCCGGCCATCTGCGCTATCTGCTGCGCGTCATGCTGCCGCTCTCCAAGGCGCCGGTGATGACGCTGGTGCTCTTCACCTTCATCGGCTCCTGGAATGCGCTGGCCTGGCCGATCCTGGTCACAACCACCCCCGACTGGCGGCCCATTTCCTACGGCTTGCTGGCTTTTCTGGACGAGGCTGGCTCGTTCTTTAATTTGCAGATGGCGGGTTCAGTCATTACGATGGCGCCGATCTTGATCATCTATTTCTTTACCCAGAAGCAGTTTATCGAAGGCATTGCAACATCCGGCCTGAAAGGATAAGCAGGCATCCATTCAGCAAACCCAGCCCGTCGCAAGATGTGCTGTTTGCCAATCTTGGTCCGTTCCACTCAGCATGTTCGATCGTAGGTCTCGAGTCCTTTTGCGAGACATGACAGATGTTCAAAACTTCAGATGTTCAGACAAGGAGAACTACCCATGCAACGAAAACATTTATGGCTGATGGCCTTGCTGGTTTTCACAGCGCTGCTGATCGTAGCCTGTGCACCACAAGCGCCTGCGGCTCCGGCAGAAGAACCGGCAGAAGCCGAAGCCGCGGCTGAACCCACTGCGGAAGCCGCGGCCGAAGCCGAGGCCGAATCCGACGCGGAGATGGCCGAAGGTGCCTGTACCCCTGCGACGGAAGGCGCCTTCGCTGGCGTCGATCCCAGCGGCAGACTGTGGTCTGGTGGCATCAGCACAGCGGCACGCGCGAGGAAATGCTGGCGCCGATCATCGAAGAGTTCAACAGCACCAACGAGTGCGGCATCACTGTAGAAGCCCAGAACCAGGGCAGCTACAACGATATCCGCGACAAGATGAACGCCAGCACCGCATCCGGCGAAGTGCCCGCGGCCCTGATCGTTGGGTATCAGAACGACCAGGCCTTCTATCAGTTGAACGATGCGCTGGTCGATCTGAACACGTTGGTCGACGACGCACACTGGGGGCTGAGTGCCGAGGATCGCGCCGACTTCTACGCCAGTTTCTTCGACCAGAGCGTACACCCAGTCTTCGACAACCAGCGTCTTGGCTTCCCACCCAACCGCTCCATGGAAGTGCTTTACTACAACCAGACGTGGCTGGAAGAACTGGGCTTTGAAGGGCCTCCGACCACGCCGGACGAGTTCCGCGAGATGGCGTGCGCGGCAGCCGAAGCGAATGGCGACGGCACGGGCGGCTATATCCTGCGCGACGATGCCTCGGCAGTCGCCTCCTGGACCTATGCCTTTGGTGGCGATGTGTTGAGCGAAGATGGCACGACGTATGTCTATGACAGCCCGGCCACGGTCGAGGCCATGACCTTCCTCAAGGGGATGCTCGACGACGGCTGCGCCTTCTTCTTCACCGAAGGATTCCCGAACACGGAATTCGCCGGTCGCCGTGCGATTTTCGCCCAGGGTTCCAGCTCCGGCCTGCCCTTCTACGCCAATGACATTGCCACCGTCGCTCAGGAGCAAGGCCGCGATCCCGATGAGTGGGGCGTCGCTGCCATCCCACACACCACGGCTGATCCGGTGCAGAATATCTACGGCGCCGACGTGATGATCCCGGTCACCACGCCAGAGCAACAGCTGGCCGCCTGGATCTTCACCAAGTGGTTCACCACACCAGAAGCCCAGGCCGACTGGGTCCGCGCCAGCAACTACTTCCCGACCGCGCCGGCGCGGAAGCTGAACTCACAGACTACGTGGAAGAGAATCCGCAGTGGGGCCAGGCGTTGGCGCTGCTGCCCTATTCTTACTACGAGCCGCAGCTGATCTCTTACCAGGCTGTGCGCGATGCAACCGAGGCCGCCTTCAACGAGATCATGCAGGGCGCCGGCATCGAGGCCACGCTCCAGGGTTTGACCCAGCAGGCCAACGAAATTGAAGAAGAGTTAATGTCCGAGGTGCAGTAACCAACGAGAAGCTGAGCCTTTCCAAAAGGCTCAGCTTCTGCTGCCCGAGAATTGGTGCATCAAAAGGGGTCGGACTCCGCAGAGTCCGACCCCTTTTTGTTTGGCAATTTCTTTGTTCCCGCGCCGCGATCTCTCTCGCGCCGATGCGCCAGTCCAATTGACCGCGCATATCATGCGTGCTACAATCTCACGTCAGCCCACTTGCGTGGGTCTATTTGGAACCAACGAGCATGAATGAAACAGACCCACCACGACAGGTCCAAGATGCCCGCCTGACCGTGGTGATGCCAACCTATAACGAAGCCGACAACCTGCCCGCCATCACTGCCGCGCTCTTCGCCCTGCCCCTGGCCGGTCTGCACCTCCTGGTCGTCGATGACAATTCGCCAGACGGCACCGGCGAACTGGCCGACGAGTTGGCTCGCGACTACAATCACGATGCGGCCGCCCGGCCACGCATGACGGTCTTGCATCGGGCGGGCAAGGGCGGTCTGGGCAGCGGCCTGATGTGGCAGGCATGCTTCAGGCGCTGGCGGATGGCGCGCAATATGTGCTTCAGATGGATGCTGACTTTAGCCATTCGCCCCGCTATATTCCGCAGATGCTGGGCGTCATGGTTGCGACCGACGCCGACGTGGTGATCGGCAGCCGCTATGTGCCGGGCGGCAGCCTGGATGAAGGGTGGAGTTCGTGGCGACGCTTCGTCAGTTGGTGGGCCAATCTCTACAGCCGGCTGATCCTGAACCTGCGCATCCGCGACATGACCGCCGGCTTCAAGCTTTGGAAACGGGACGCACTCGCGGCCATCGACCTGAAGCAGATTCGCAGCAATGGCTACAGCTTCCAGGTGAGATGGCCTTTCTCTGTGAAAAGCTTGGCTATCGCATCGTCGAACTCCCCATCCACTTCGAAGACCGGCGCATCGGCCAGAGCAAGCTGGACATCCCCGTCAAGCTTGAATCGGCCTGGCGCACCTGGCAGATTCGCTGGCGATACAGACACCTGACCCGGGCAGCGTCTAGATCGGCGCCTGCGCAAACAGCGCTTTCGCAGGTCAACTCCACACAGACAGAGGGCTTCGCCCAACGTTCTGGGTCCGCCGACAGCTAACCCTCCATGCACCGGATTCGCCGCTACCGCAGCGACCTTTTGGCACTGTTGGCGCTTTTTCTGTTGCCGCTGCTCTGGTTTCTGCCCGTTCTCTTCCCCTCACTCACCGGCCTCTCGCTGCTCCCCTTCGACAACCTCGCGCGCTTTGAACCCTGGCACAATCTGCTGCCCGGCGTCGTGCCCCACAACAACCTGCTCAGCGACCTGATCCTGGAAAATGTGGTCTGGAAGCAGCACATCCGCCAGACGCTCGCCGATGGTCAACTGCCGCTCTGGAACCCCCAGATCTTCACCGGTCTGCCCTTCCTGGCCGCGGGGCAGGCCAGCACTTTCTATCCCCTGAGCATCCTCTTCTACCTCTTTCCGCTGGAAGCGGCCTATAGTTGGTTCACCGCGCTACAGATCGGGCTGGCAGGCGCCAACATGTATCTGCTGGGGCGGGTGCTACGGCTGCGACCGCTGGCTGCGCTCTTTGCCGGCGTCGTCTTTATGTTCAGTGGCTTCCTGATCGTCAGCGTGGTCTTCACCATGTTCATCGCCGCGGCCGCGTGGCTGCCGCTCCTGCTGGCCATCATCGAGTTTGTGGTGCAGAAACAGGAGGAGAAAGGCCCGGTCAGCTTCCGGCCCATTCCCTACGTCGTCGTCGGCGCCATCGTGATCGGCGTGATGATCCTGGCTGGCCACCCGGAGTTGATCTACTACACAGCGCTGGTCGCAACCGCGTTCAGCCTGACGCGGCTGGCCATGGCCTGGCGACGCATCCGCGCG
>JAAUPU010000131.1 GCA_012032975.1 Caldilineaceae bacterium
GGCGGCGAATATCCCGTTGCCTGGCGTAGACCGGGTCGCGCTGGAAGCGATCTTCCGGGGGCGATGAACAGAATATGCTGTTGAGCCTGCTGAATTTTTTCAGCGGCGGCGGCTTGTCGCGCATGGGCATCATGGCGCTAGGTGTCTACCCGTATATTACGGCGTCGATTATCATGCAGCTCTTGACGCCCATTGTGCCCCAATTGGAAGAACTCAGTAAGGAAGGCGAGCAAGGTCGCACCAAGATCAATCAATATACCTACTGGATGACGATCCCGCTGGCAATCCTGCAAGCCGTTGCGCAGGCGACGTTGCTCAGCCAGCCTTCAGGTGGGTTGGTGGTCTTGCCAGCTTGGGGTTTCAGTGGAGAGAGCCTCTTGCCATCGCTGACGATTATCATCGGCATGACCGCGGGCACCATGTTTGCCATTTGGCTAGGCCAGCTCCTGACGGAACAGGGAATCGGCAACGGTATCTCGCTGATCATCTTTGCCGGCATCCTCTCCGCCGTGCCATTCCAGATTCGCCTGCTATCGCAACAGATATTGCTCCTGATTATCTTTGTGATCATCACGATCTTGACCGTCGCCCTGATCGTCTGGGTGCAGGAAGGTCAACGACGTATTCCGGTTCAATATGGCAAGCGTGTGCGCACGATGCGCGGCAATCGTATGATGATGGTCGGCGGTCAAAGTACGCACATCCCGATGCGCGTCAACACTGCCGGTATGATTCCATTGATTTTTGCCCAGAGCCTGCTGATCCTTCCGAGTACGTTGGCCAGCTATTTTGTCACTTATCCCGGGTGGATCGGTTCGATTGCCCTGTGGTTTACGACGGCAATGAGCCCAACCAATTTCTTGTATTGGTTACTGTATTTTCTCTTCACCGTGGCATTTACCTATTTCTACACTGACGTGATGTTCCGTCAGCAGAATCTACCAGAGACTCTGCAAAAACAGGGCGGTTTTATTCCCGGCATCCGGCCTGGTGCGCGGACCGAGGCCTATCTGAATGGTGTGCTCTCCCGCATCACGTTGGTCGGAGCGCTGTTCTTGGGCTTCATCGCAATCCTGCCTATATCGTCGGTGTCATCGTCGATGGTGTTTTTGGCGGCGTCGGTGTATTGACCGGATATCAGTCGCTTATCATCAGCAGCGCTGGCTTGCTGATTGTGGTGGGTGTCGTTCTTGACACCATGAAGCAGATCGAAGCGCAGTTGCTGATGCGCAACTACGAAGGATTCATTCGTTAGGCGTACGCTGGAGCAGCCGAATCTAAACAGATGGTTCCGGCGCCGATCATCCCACGGTGTGATCGGCGCCGGATTATTGTCTGCGAAGAAGGCGCCTTTATGAGAAGCAGCTGTCAACCTCTCAAACAACATGTTGAGGAGTAGCGATGAGCAATCAACAGCGCATGTTCCTGGTCTTGCTTGGCGCCCCGGGCGCAGGAAAGGGCACGCAGGCGCGTCTGTTGTCTGAGAGGCTGGGCATCCCCCAAGTCTCGACCGGAGATATCTTCCGGTACAATTTGAAGAACCAGACAGAGCTGGGATTGTTGGCCAAAAAGCTATATGGATCGCGGGGATCTGGTGCCAGATGAGGTGACGATCCGCATGGTCGAGGATCGTCTTGAACAGGAAGATGCGAGCAGCGGCGCCATCATGGATGGATTCCCCCGCAATCTGGTTCAGGCCCAGGCGTTTGATGCCATGACGCAGGCCTACGGTGGCGTACGTGCGGTGCCGATGATCGATATTGATGATGAAGAAGCGATGCGCCGAATTACGGGGCGTCGTGTCTGTCGTTCCTGTGGGGCGGTCTACCATATCGATTTTAACCCACCGAAGAACGATGGCGTCTGCGATGTCGATGGTGGCGAACTCTATCAACGCGACGATGACAAGCCTGAAACGGTGCGCAATCGTCTCTATGTCTATTACAAACAGACATCCCCATTGGTTGGCTACTACTTTGCCAAATCGTTGTTGGTGGAGTTGGATGGCACCCAACCGATTGAGGATGTAAGCCAGAAATTGATTGCCATTGTGGCGGACGTATAGCCGACCAAACGCGTTTGCGTTTAGTCGTGTAGGCCGGATAGAGAGCATGTTCAGGAAAAGTGGTAGCAAATTTCTACGGCGAAAGCTGACCAAACCAGCGGCCCCCCGACCAACCCCGATCCTGAAAAGCCCGCGCGAGATCCAGATCATGCGCGAGGCGGGACGAATCGTGGCCCGTGTACATGCCGCACTTCTTGAGGCTATCCGCCCAGGCGTAAGCACTTGGGATCTGGATCAGATTGCCTTTGAAGTGTTGCACAAGTACAATGCCACCTCGTGTTTTCTTGGGTATCGTGGCTTTCCAGCGAATATATGTGCAAGCATCAATGAGGAGCTGGTACACGGTATTCCCAGCAAGGATCGTATTTTGAGCGAAGGTGACATCATCAGCATTGATGTGGGCGCTCGCTATCGCGGCTTTATTGGCGACAGTGCCTGGAGCTACTGTGTGGGGGCTGTAAGCCAAGAAGCGGCCGAACTCATGCGCGTGACGGAAGAGTGTCTCTTTGCCGGCATTGCCCAGGCACAGCAGGGCAATCGAATCGTTGACATTAGCCGAGCGGTTCAAAAACATGTCGAGGAGAATGGGCTTCACATCGTGCGCGAATATACGGGACACGGGGTGGGTCGCCAGATGCACGAAGCGCCCCAAGTCCTCAACTATGTGTCAAACGACCCCGACGGAAATTGTTTGCTGGAGCCAGGCCTTGTGTTCGCGCTTGAACCGATGGTGCAGCGAGACACATGGGAAACGAAGACACTCAAGGACAATTGGACCGTCATCAATCGGAAAGGTGGGCTGTCAGCTCACTTTGAACACACAATAGCCATCACAAATAATGGGCCGGAAATTTTGACTCTGCCCTGACGCTATGATAAACTTGTTAGGTTGCGCTGAAAAGATTTCCAGAGGGGGAGTCCATTATGAAAGTCCGACCGTCTGTAAAAAGAATGTGCGAGAAGTGCAAGGTTGTTCGCCGGCGAGGTGTCGTGTATGTGATCTGCACCAATCCAAAGCACAAGCAGCGCCAAGGTTAGACTATCAATCTGTATGTGTTGCGTAGACATCATGATGCGCTGGTAAGGAGAAACCCACATGGCACGTATTTCTGGTGTAGACATCCCGCGTGACAAGCGTGTGGAGATTGCCCTGACTTATATTTACGGAATTGGTCGAACGACGAGCCAGCAAATATTGGAAGCCACTCAGATTGATGCCAACGTACGGGTGCGCGATCTGGATGAAGCCCAGTTGACTCGATTGCGTGAATATATCGACCGAAATTACCAGGTCGAAGGTGACTTGCGGCGCGAGGTCAGCATGAATATCAAGCGCCTGATGGAGATCGGTAGTTATCGGGGGCTTCGCCATCGCCGGAACTTGCCGTCGCGGGGGCAACGTACGCGCACGAACGCACGCACCCAACGTGGCGCGCGCCGGACCGTTGCTGGCAAAAAGCGTGTGCGCAAGTAGTGTAGTGCGATTAGTGGCTTACGAGATCATTGCACTGTTCAGCGGGCGCAAATCTGATGGATACGGACAGGCATGAGAACTGTCATGCCTGTCCGTTTTGATGAAGTAGCAGTTGCAGCAACGAGTCGGAAATAAGGAGCAAACATGGCGCGACCGCAAAGACGACGAGACAGGCGTTCCACCAGACGCGAACGAAAAAGCGTGCCCTATGGGCAAGTTCATATTCGCGCCTCGTTCAACAATACGATCATCACGATCACCGATCTGACCGGGGCAACCCTGTGTTGGGCTAGCAGTGGAAGCAGCGGATTTAAGGGCAGTCGAAAGTCAACTCCGTTCGCGGCTCAGTTGGCAGCGCAAAGCGCTGGCGGAACGGCAAGGAGCGACTTCAACATGCGCGAGGTCGATGTGTTCGTCAAAGGACCAGGGCCAGGACGCGAGAGTTCAATTCGCTCTATTCAAGCTGCGGGGCTGATTGTCCGGTCGATCACCGATATCACGCCCTTGCCGCACAATGGCTGTCGCCCACCCAAAAAGCGACGCGTTTAGTTTGCTTGCGAAGGGCTAAGTCCTCGCACGAAGTTATATTTCGCTGCGGCTAGTTTGGTCTTTGGATTTGAGTATCGACATCGAGCAGGTGTGTGTTCTTACTTACACCACCTGCTTTGGCACGATATGAGCAGTCAACGATCTATCGTGCTCGCGAAGAAAATAGAGCAATTTTCGGAGGAATAATGGCAAGATATTCAGACGCGGTGTGTAAGTTGTGTAGGCGTGAGGGGCAGAAATTGTTTCTTAAGGGGGAGCGTTGTATGGGCCCCAAGTGCGCAATAGAGCGTCGCCCCTATCCACCTGGCGAACATGGCCGGCAGGCGACATTTCGCCGCAAGGTTTCCGATTATGGAATGCAGTTGCGCGAAAAACAGAAGGCGCGCCGTATTTACGGCGTGATGGAAAAGCAGTTCAGACGCTACTTTAGGGAAGCATCGCGACGAAAAGGCCTGACGGGTACAAACCTTCTGGCAATGTTGGAGTGCCGATTGGACAACGTCGTTTACCGACTTGGGTATGCTGACAGTCGGGCGCAAGCCCGTCAATTGGTGCGTCATGGCCATTTTCAGGTGAATGGTCGTCGGACGAATATTCCTTCCTTCCTGGTAAGTCCAGGTGATGTGGTCGCCGTTCGTGACCATAGCCGGTCGAAAACTTATTTTAAGGATCGCGTGCAGATCATGCAGGGAGGCGTTACAACGCCCGCATGGTTGAGTTCCAACCTTGCTGCGATGAGTGGATCAGTGGCAAACGAGCCGAGTCGTGAGGATGTCGAGATTCCTCTCAACGAGCAACTTATCGTCGAATATTATAGCCGATAGGCGTTGGATTTCGCTCGTCTGCTCGTTATGACTGGTTCCGGTGCAAACCATCCAGTATTGCACGTGCTACAAAGTAGGGAGGGTTGCCCTTGTTAAACATGGTCTTACCTAAATTTGAACCAGTGGCCGTATCCAAGAATTATGGTCATTTTGTGATTAGTCCATTGGAAAGTGGTTATGGCATCACGCTCGGCAATGCATTGAGACGTGTATTGCTGTCGAGCCTGCAGGGCGCGGCAGTGACGTCGATTCGGATCAGTGGAATTCATCACGAGTTTTCGGCGATTCCTCATATCCGTGAAGATACTACCCGGCTGATCCTGAACATTAAGCAAATTCGACTGAAGAGCCGCAGTGAAGACCCGGTTCGGATCCACGTTGAGATTACGAATGAGGGTCCAATCACAGCGGGCGATCTTGTGTGCCCGCCCGAGGTTGAAATCGTCAATCCAGATCATTACCTGCTCACTGCAGATTCCAATGATGTGGACCTGGACCTGGAGATGGTTGTCGACACTGGACGCGGCTATAGCCCGGCAGAAGAACGTACCCGTTTGCCGCTTGGTGAAATTCCAGTCGATGCAATTTACAGTCCGGTTCGAAAAGCGGCTTATCGCGTGGAGCGAACACGCATTGGCCAGCAGACAGACTATGATAAGCTGAACCTGGAAATCTGGACGGACGGCACCATTAGCCCGGAAGATGCATTGAGGAACTCGGCCGATATTCTGGTCCAACATTTTACCCTTTTGGCTGGGGCCGAGATCGTAGAGGCGGAACTGCCCGTTGAGGAAGAAGAGGGCATTCCGAGCCGCGTTGCGGATGCGCCAATCGAGGAACTTGAACTGACGGTGCGCGCCTATAACTGCCTGAAGCGTGCTGGTATCGTTAAGGTCGGCGAAATTCTCAAGCGCATGGAAAAAGGCGAAGATGAGATGTTGGCCATTCGCAACTTTGGGAAAAAGTCGCTTGATGAACTGGTCGATCGGTTGCGTGAGAAAAACTATCTGAATGTGCCTGGTGTGGATTTGAGTATGTACATGGCAGATGGAGACGCGACCTCGGAAGACGAATTGGATGAAGCTGACGATGAGGACAAGAGCGCCGAAGATGGCGCCCTTAGTGAAGTCAGCGCCTAGAGTGTACAACTTTATGTCTGGGAGTTGGTGAGACATGCGACATAGAATTTCAGGGCGCGTTCTTGGCCGCAAGGCAGGTCCGCGCAAAGCCTTGTTTCGTAATCTAGTCCGAGAGCTCTATTTGCACGAGCGGATTATGACCACCGAAGCCAAGGCACGCGCAATCCGTTCGGACGCCGAGAGGTTTATCACCAAGGCCAAGCGTGGGTTGGCTGAGAACGGCAATCAAGTGCATGCCCAACGTCAACTCGTCGCTTTCCTAAACGATAAGACCGTTGCGAAAAAAGTCTTTGATGAAATTGCCCCTCGATATACCGAACGAAATGGCGGCTACACCCGCATGATTAAGGTCGGAAAGCGTCAGGGTGATGCCGCCGATATGGTAATACTGGAGCTGGTTGGCTCGGAGCTTTAGAGCAGACTGGCCTGTCGGCTTGGTGAGGGTTTGGTGGAGACGCCAACGCTAGAAGTGTGTGCGCTGGTCGCCTACGACGGAACTGACTATCACGGATTTCAGTACCAGGTGGGTGTACCAACAATCCAGGGAGCGTTGGAAGATGCACTTGGCGCTGTTGCTCTTGTAGAAGGTCGTGTCGCAGGTGCTGGGCGAACTGATTCTGGCGTTCATGCACGTGGTCAGGTTGTCAGCATTTTAGTTCGCTGGCGTCATCCACTAGATGATCTCCAGCGTGCCTGGAATGCACATTTGCCGCCGGATATAGGTGTACGTCGTCTTCGACTGGCGCCACCTGGATTTCATCCGCGATTTAGCGCCAAGTGGCGAACCTATCGGTATACGGTCTTCGAAAGCGACGACTGTGACGAGAATCCGCCGAGAACATCGCCGCTTACAGACCGATTCGCTCACTATGAGCGGCAAACGCTGGATGTTGGTGCGATGTCGGAAGCCGCTTTGTGCTTTCTAGGCAGGCATGATTTCGCTACGTTTGGGCAGCCGCCTCAAGGCGAAAATAGTGTGCGGCAGGTAATCCAGGCTGACTGGCAGGTTGTAACGACAGATTTGCCAGGGCAAGATGTATTTCCAGGCCGATGTCTTGTTTTTACTGTGACGGCCAATGCTTTCTTGCGCCAGATGGTGCGCAACATGGTCGAGGCGTTACTGGAAGTGGGACGAGGTCGGTGGGGTCGCTGTGAGCTTCAGTCCGCACTTGAAGCTAGAAGTCGTGCATGTTCGCCTCGGCCCGCCCCGGCGCAAGGTCTAGTGCTTGAATACGTCGAATATCCGGCCAGCATGAAC
>JAAUPU010000132.1 GCA_012032975.1 Caldilineaceae bacterium
ACAGGCCGAGGGAGAAATGGACCACGAAGAGGCCCGTTTTGTCTATGTCGGCACCTACACCCGCGGCGCACCCGGCGGCTGGTCCGCGGTCGCCAGTGTCAACAAACCGGAAGGAGTCATGGTCTTCTCCTCCGGCGCCGGGATGGGCGACCTGCAACTGATCCAGACCGTTCCGACTGACAACCCCTCCTGGGTCACCATCCATCCTTCCCAGGACGTTCTGTATGTCTCCAACGAAATTGGGGATTACGAAGGCGAGAGCATGGGGTCGATCGAGGCCTACGCGATCGACGACGAAACCGGCGAACTGACGCTGATCAACCGCGTGGCGACCGGCTCGATCCCCGCGCAGATCGTGGTCAGCCCCGGCGGCGACTACCTGGCGTCGGCCAACTACGTCAGCGGCACCTACGAACTCTTCCCCATCGGCGAAGATGGCAGCCTAGGTGAGGCCAGCAGCGTCCAACAGCAAGAGGGGTCCGGTCCCCACGACCGGGCAGGGGTCTCCCCACGTCCATGCTGTCGCCTTCGATCCCGGCGGCAACTACATCGCCGGGGCCGACCTGGGTACGGATTGGGTGAAGGTCTTCGAGTTTGCCGACGGTGAATTGGTCGAGGTCAGCGCGGCGATGGTGGCCGAGGTTCTGGCCCGCGCCATCTGGCGTTCCACCCGAACGGCGAAATCCTCTACGTCATCAACGAGTTGACCGCCGACATTACCTCCTTCGCCTTCGATCCCGAGACCGGCGAACTGGGCGATATTTTGCAGACCATTGCGACGGTGCCCCCAGAACTTCCCCGCCCACAAGAGCACGGCCGAGATCCTCGTCCATCCGTCAGGCAAGTTCCTCTTCGGCTCCAACCGCAAATTCGAGAATCATCCTTTGGCCGATGCCATCGTGGCCTACAGCATCGACGACGACGGTATGTTGCGGCTGATCGGCTACACGACCGAAGGCATCAACTTCCCGCGCGGCTTTGCCATCGACCCGACCGGCACATGGCTCTACGCCATGGGGCAAAAGAGCGACGAAATCGTGCAGTTCTACATCGACCCACACTCCGGCGCGCTGACACCGACGGGCAATGTCACCTCGGCCATGGTGCCTGTGAGCATGGCGTTCAAGTCGTAGACGCAACGCGATTATTCTGACGCTACGATTGCAACTCGTAACCAAGAAGTCCCCGGCGCTTCGAACGCGCCGGGGACTTCTTGCTACGTAGGCCGATCGACCTTCTGTAATCGTCATGCCCGCCAATAGCGCGCTCCGTCATCCGTTCGTCGCAACAGACCAGCATCCACCAACGCGCGACGAACATAGGCCGGGTCGTTGAAGGTGTGCCACTGGTTCAGGAGCTGGTTGACCTGCGCTTCATCGTACTCAACGCCTGACTCGAACCGCTCGCTCAGATAGACCAGCACCTCTTGCTGCGCATTCGCTCTGGCAGGCCAGTCCGTCAACCGTCCCTCGCGATCGAGGAAACGTTGCAACGTCGTTGACAGCCCGATGCGGACATCCGACAGGATTGCGCGTGCGTTCTCGCTGGAGAGCAATTCTGTCAGCGAAAAGTGCAGCCATTCGAGCCGTTCGTGGTTGATCCGATAGCGCTTGTTGGCGCCGGTTCCACGCTCCTGTTCGATGATGCCGGCGCTGTGCAGTTGTTTCAGATGGCGCGAGACAGTCGGCTGGCCGATCTCCACCTGGGCAATGATCTCCTGGGCCAGCATCTCTTCGTGGGCAGCCATCAGCTGCAACAGACCCAGTCGGCTCTCATCGGCCAGCGCCTTGAGCGGACTGAGCAATTCGCCGATCTTGATCGGTTCCTGGCGCAACGGCAATGTCTGAAATTCTGCCAGCGCAAAGATGTAGATATGTTCCGGCTCGCCGAAACGCGCTGCATGAAGTTCGAGATAGGGCGTCGGCACGAAGACGATCCGACGCACATTGTGCAACTGAACCGCGATCTCCTCCGGCGCCTCCCGGCGCAGCAGGGAGCGGATCGCCCGGCCGGACGAAGTCGCGGGCCACGATCTCTCACCGAGCATCTGCACCAACGTTTCCACCCTCGCAGCCGACCGCGCCCATTCGGCGGCAAACTCCCGCTGCCACAGGGCGCGCAGATGCTCCACCACGAACTTGCGCAGCAGCGTCGGTTGGTTGAGCAGCGTCTGAAGCCGGCTGGGGTCGATGCCCCGCGCGGCCAGCCGCGCCTCGTCCAGGTCAGCCTGCTCTAGCACGCGGTCGCGCAATTCGGTCGCCGGGTGGCTGCCAAACGCGTCGAGATAGGCATCGAAGTCTGCGTAGTCCACGGCGGTCAGCAGCGCAGGACCGAGTGTTTCGAAAATCAGACGGTTGCGACCTTGCTCTGTTTCAGACAGACGCTGCGCGGCCTGAGCAATCCAGGGGCCGCTGCTTTGCGCCCATGCCGTGTTGGACAGCAGCGACATCGCGGCCAAGGTGCTGCGAATTGGCTCGGCGCCAAACTCAATCGTGACCACCGCACTGCTCGTTGCGCCGGTCCCTGTGCCCGTTCCAAAGAGTGAGCTATTCATGCCATTCCTTTGACTTTCTTGCCGATCACCAAACGGCAACCGTTCAACGGATCGATGCGGGATGGGTCTTCGTCATCGCAATAAGCGCAGGTCGCGTTGCGCAGGTCATAGCCCCAGTCCCCGCCCCGCAACGCTTTCGAGGCATCACTCGTCACCTCGACAATATCCAGGTTCGCCTTGTCATTGGCGCACCATTCCATCAGATTCCCGGCCATGTCAACTGCGCCACACGCGGCTTTCCCGCGTGGATAGACGCCGACCGCCGTCGCCTGGCCCAGTCCCGCCTCGGCGGTGTTGGCCAGCCCGGTCTTGCGATCTCCCCAAGGGAAGGTCCGTGCTTCCTCGCCGTTCTGCGCCGCCCATTGCCATTCCCATTCCGTTGGCAATCGCACCTGGACATCGTCGCCTACGCGCACCCTGCCGGCCCCACCTGGATGGGCCAACTCAAGCCCTGTCAGCCGATGGTCCAACCAACGTGCGAAGGCAACGGCCTGCCACCAGGAGATGGAATCGCGAGGTTCGTTTGACAGTTGTGCGCGAGACGCTGACAGAGGCTGGCGTTGCGCGGCTGGCGGCATCCCCCGCCACCAATCCAATTGTTCGAAGCCGTCTTTGGCGTCAACAAAGGCTTGAAACTGCCGTTGCGTGACCAGGAACTGTCCGATGTGGAATGGGTCTACATCGACAGTTTCGGTCTGTATCACTCGCGTTTCCTCATCGGGTGTTTCGGCGCGCCAGATGCGCTGGATCAGGACCTCGCCGCCCGGCGCGACCGGCAGCCAGAGGATATCAGGCAATCCATTGCTGACGCCGGTTCCAGGCCGGGGATCGCCGAAATCCGCCAGTCGCTGACCGATGTGCAGCCGTTGGGCGTGGGTCAAATTCTCATTGTCAAGTCGTTGCTGGAGTGCAATTGCTGATGTTTCCATCCTCTGTTCCCCCTCGCGCTCTCTTGCACATGGATCAATCAAGCTTCAATAATTATGCACACATGCGCATAATTACAAATTATAATAATCTTCTATCGATCCTCTGTCAAATGTGAAGAGTCACGTTGGGGAGTTTTGCGGGGTCGATCCCAAATTGGGGGCAATGAGACTGACCCGAAGGGGCCGCCCGAACACCGTTTTGCACAAGCCTCTGGTCGTGACGCGCTTCTTTGGGTATACTTCTGGTTCCCGATCCTTGGCGCAACAGGCTTGCTCAGTCGCCGACAAACGCTGGATCCCTGTTGTTTGCCTATTTCAGAAGGAGATCCTCGGTGTATATCGACAAACGAATCATTGCCCTTGCATCCCTACTCATTCTGCTTGTGACCACCACGTTGGTGGCAAACGCGATGCCGAGCCTGCAAGATGCAGCAGCCGTTGACGCACAGATCGGCACCGCGTTCACCTACCAGGGCACGTTGAATGACAACGGCAGCCCGGCCAACGGAAGCTATGATTTTCAGTTCATCCTTTACGAAGCGAGCAGAGGGGGAGCACAGGTCGGCCCGACAGTGGACGTTGATGATGTTGACGTCCAAGACGGTCGCTTCACGACTCGTCTGGACTTCGGCAACGTCGTTCAACGGACAAGAAGTGTGGCTGGAAATTGGCGTGCGGCCTTCGTCGAGTTCGGGATCGTTACACGGCTCTTTCTCCACGCCAGCCTTTTGGCCGCCGCTCCCTATGCATCTGGATTTGTTCCTGGTGCTGTGGTGGCAAGCGATGCCGATGCACCTGTGCTCAGCTTGATCAACCGAACTGGAGACGGACTCTATGTCTGCGCGAACGGCGACAATCACGGCTGCTCGCCGCACCCAGGCCGTAACGGCATCGAAATCGGGCACGCACCGCTCTACGGAGTTTATGTAGATTCGGCGGGCGCTGACGGCATTTTCGTCAAGTCTGCGGACCACGGCGTGCTGCTAGGCACTATGAGCGAGGCAGGTTTTAATGCGACCACCGTAGGCATTGATGGCCTGTTCGTAGGTGCGGCGGGCAGATATGGTGTGAACGTCAACGGGGACGACCTGGCCGGCAACTTTCGCGGTCCTATCCAGGTGAATGGCAGTTGCACTGGCTGTCTGCTGGCCACCTTTGTGGTCAACAACAGCGACCAGCCCCTCCAGCCCGGCGACATCGTCACCGTGCAGGGCGTCCAGGCCAGCGGCGTCGACGGCGTGCCGGTGCTGATGGGCGTCGTCCAGGCCGCAGCGGGCCAGCAGATCGTCGGTGTGGTCGAGGGTCGAGCCGAGCTCGCATCGACGACGAGCCGCGTCCCGACGAAATCGGCCAGCAACTCATTCCACGCGAGGGTCCAGCCCAGCCCGGCGACTACGTGACCATCATCACCCACGGGCTGGCGCCGGTCAATGTCGGGGTCTCGCTCTCGGCCCAGTCGATCACAGCCGGTACCCGGTTGGCCGTCGGCGACGCGGCGCAGCGCGCGGTCTTCAAGCGGTGAGCGTCGAGGGTGTGCAACTGACCGAAGATGCGCCGACGGTCGGCCTGGCGCTCTCCAACCCAGACGAGAAGGGTCAAGTCTGGGTGCTGGTCAATCCGCAGTAACTGCGCGTCAAGACTGTTTTTTTTGCCACGAATTACACGAATTACACGAATTACTCGACGTTCGCTTGAATTTTACGGATAAAGCAAGATTTGGTATGTCTATAAGTTATGACAAGCATAGACGTAGAAGGTCTCAAGGCGGATATTGAACGGGTAGATGATATCCCACTCATCTACGGATTGCTGAATCGGGTCGGCATACAGGCGATCGTAGATCAAGCAATCCCGCGGCACGGCAACTGGCAAGGATTGAGTCCAGGCTGGGTCATCACCATCTGGCTGCTCTACATCTTGAACGAAAAGAACCATCTGATGGAGCCAGTGCAGTCATGGACGAGAACGCACATGATGCTGCTGAGACGGCTGACAGGTCAAGCAGTGGAAGAGCTGGATATGACCGATGACCGGTTGGCGTTGTGCTTGCACTACCTGCATCAGCAAGCGACTTGGGTGGCCATCGAAAAAGAGCTGGGCATCAAGACGATACGAATCTACGGTCTGTCGGCAGAGCGGATACGACTGGATGCGACCGTGGGCACCGTCTCTCATGATCCGTTCAAACATACGTTATTCAAGGTAGGCAAAGCCAAGAACGGGCTGTATGAGACGCAGTTCAAGCTGATGTTAGCCAGTCTGGATCCGCTGGGTCTACCTCTAGTCAGTGACGTAGAGCCCGGGCATCGAGCCGACGATCCGCTCTATGTGCCGAGTTACCAGCGGGCCAAAGAGATACTCGACCAAGAGGGCGTGTTGGTGGTAGGCGACAGCAAGATGAGTGCGCTGAAGACCCTGGCAACGATGGTGGCAGGCAAAGACCACTACTTGACCCCTTTGACGGAACAGCAAGAGGAGAAGGCGCAACTGGACCAGTTGCTGGCCGATTGGCAAGAGCGAGAAGAGGAAGCGACCCGAGTCTTCCTGCCGCAAGAGATGCCGATTGAGGGTGAGATGCCGGACCCGGACCTGGCCATTGCCTATGGGTTCGAGAGTGAGCGTGAACGGAGCGTCTGGCATGGCGGCAAACAGGTGACATGGACGGAGCGGTTGCTGGTTGTGCGTTCCGATAGCTACGTCCAGACCATGCAAGATGGACTCCATCGACGGCTCGACAAAGCGGAAGAGGCGTTGCGCAACCTGACGCCGCCTCGACAGCCGGGCCGACGGCAGATCGAAGAGGAAGCCACGCTATTGGCTGCCATTGAACGCATCGAAAAAAAGTACCGTGTCCGCTCTCTCTTTGACTTGGACTACCAACGAGAGGTCGAAGAACGCCATGTGCGAGCCTATCGAGGCAAGCCCGCTCGTGTGGAACGCAAAGTGCGCTACCAACTGAGCGTGGCCCGCAATGCAGAGGCCATTGCCGCCGCCGAGTTTCGGGCTGGATGGCGTCTCTATGTGACCAATGCCCCCAAGGAGAAGCTTTCATTCTCGAATGCGGTATTGGCCTATCGGGACCAGATTGTCGCAGAGAACATTTTCCGGCGGCTGCACGGCAAGTTTCTTGGCCTCACACCTCTCTATGTACAGCGGGATGACCATGCCAAAGGCCTCGTTCATCTGCTGACCATCGGCGCTCGCATCTTGGCCCTCGGCGACTATCTGGCCAAAGAGGCGCTGGCCCAGGAAGAGAGTGAACTGAGCGGCATCTATTTGGGCAATGCCAAACGAGCCACGGCGACGCCGACCATGGAACGCATGCTCAACGCCTTTGAGAATATCAACCTGCTCATCTTTCCGGTTCAGCCAGAGCCGCTCTCTTATCTGACTGAACTTTCGCCTGTTCAGAAACGCATCTTGACGCTCTTGGGCTTGACCGAATCGCTCTATACCGACCTGCAATCGGCTTGATCTTGGGAGCCATGCGTCTACTGCCTGTATGTGATTGGTAAGGTACAATTTTCGGCGTTTTGGCGGCTGAGATTCGACGAAATCATCTCGCCCAGTCTCGATTCCATCTCGCCTGCACACAGAACGGTTTCAATCTTGCATTCGCTCTATTTTTTGAGCGAACGCCCTGTAATCACCCGAGGAAACTGATGCCGAACCAACCCAACATCCTCTTCCTGATGACCGACCAGATGCAGGGCCGCGTCCTGAATCCGGACCATCTCTGCCGTACGCCGAACTT
>JAAUPU010000133.1 GCA_012032975.1 Caldilineaceae bacterium
CAGACCCGAGGAACAGCCTTCCACAGAATTCCAGGGCACGCAGACCAAATCTGTACCCAGCGCAATCTGTGGATGGATGATTTCTTGGCATCGCCAACCCATTCAACTCTTCGAAACGAGCCATCATGACGACTTCAGCTTCCTCCCAACCCAAAAGTGATATCAAGGATTCGGTGCGCCACCAATTTGGACAGGTGGCAGCCAATTATCGAACCAGCCAGGTACATGCCCAGGGCGCTGACCTGGAGAAAATGGTGCTGACGGCGCAACTCACCGGCGATGAGCGCGTGCTCGATGCGGGATGCGGGGCAGGGCACACCGCGCTGGCCTTTGCGCCCCACGTACGCGAGGTGATCGCAGTGGACTTCACCGAGGCCATGCTGGAGCAGGGCCGCGGTCTGGCAGAGGCCCGTGGGCTGACCAATGTGGAATTCCGCCTGGGTGATGTGGAGCAGTTGCCTTTCGAGGATGCCTCTTTCGACGTCGTAGTCTCCCGCTACAGCGCGCACCACTGGCCGAATCCACAGAACGCGCTGCGCGAGTTCAAGCGCGTATTGCGCAGCGGTGAAAACATTCGGGGTCAGTTGCTGCTGGCCGACATCGTCTCCTTCGATGACTTCACGCTTGACACCTTCTTTCAGACCGTCGAACTGCTGCGCGATCCCTCCCATGTGCGCGACCACACCGCCACTCAGTGGCTCAACATGTTCAACATCGTCGGGCTTCAGGCAGAGGTCGCCTATCGCTGGGATGTGTGGCTGGATTTCGCATCGTGGGTCGAGCGGATGGCGACACCCCCGCTGGCGGTGGAGATGATCCAGGCGCTCTTTGACGGCGCGCCCGACTCGGTGCGCCAGGTGTTCAGGGTCGAGCCAGACTATTCGTTCACCATCCCCGGTGCGCTGATTCGGAGCGCCAAGCAAAGTGGATGACATGATGGAGACGCGCGCATTGGCAGATCCATTGGCTGGCTCGCGTCGCTCCGAATTTCTGGCCGGGATGAAAGCGACCTTCCCGCTGATCGTCGGCGCCATCCCATTTGGCATCATCTTTGGGGCGGTCGCGGTTACGAGCGGACTGTCGCCGGCGAGCACGGCCGCCATGTCCGCCTTCGTCTTTGCAGGCTCCGCCCAGTTTGTGGCAACGGGGTTGGTGGCCAGCGGGACGGGCGTCGCGCTGATTGTCTTGACCACCTTCATCGTCAACTTGCGCCACAGCCTCTATGCAGCCACGCTTGCGCCGGATGTCAAACAGCTGCCACAACATTGGCTGATCCCGCTGGGCTTCTGGCTTACCGATGAGACCTTTCTTGTCGTGGCCGAACGCTTCAAACGGGATCGCGAGGCGCCCTTTCGACACTGGTTTTTCCTCGGCTCGGCGCTCTTTATGTATACCAACTGGCAGCTTTGCACCTACATCGGTATCCGCGCCGGCGAAGCGATCCCGGAGCCGCGTAGCTGGGGTCTGGACTTTGCGTTGCCCGTCACATTTATCGGCATGTTGACACCCATGTTGGTGAATCGTCCCACGGCGGCGGCAGTCGCCGTTGCAACCACTGCCGCGCTGCTTTTGCATGGCCTGCCCAACCAGCTTGGCCTGATCTGTGCGGTGCTGGGCGGCGTCGCCGCCGGCTATCTGTTCGACCGACGGCGCTGCCAACTTCCTGACCCCGGATCGGAAAGAGGCCCATGACGCTTGAGGGAGCCGCTCTGATCGCGGGGATGGCGATGGTGACATTCTTGGTCCGCTATCCTCCGTTGGCACTCGTGGGTCGAATCGAATTGCCGGAACATATCCTGCGTGCGATGAAGTTCGTGCCGCCTGCCGTTCTGGCGGCGATCATCGCACCGGCGCTGATATTTCCATCGGGCGGCAGCGCCCAGTTCAGCTTGACCAATGCGGCTCTGGTGGCCGGGCTGACGGCGGCGCTGGTCTCGTGGCGGAGCCGCAACTTACTCTTGACGATCGTCGTGGGGATGACTACTCTCTGGCTCTGGCGATGGCTGGTCCAGGGCTAGCCGGCCACGGCAAAGCAATGTTTGCCCCTACCCGCGCAGGCTCTCCAGCACCTCAGCGTTGATCGGATTCTCGCCTCTCTCCAACGCCCCGATCCATTCCTCGATCAGCGGCCCATTGTTGCGCAAATAGAGCGGCCCGGGCTGGGTCGACAACCAGACAAGATAGGCCTCAAATTCAGCCGCGGCTTCGTCTAGCCGACCCAGTTGGGCATAGGCCAGCCCCACGCTGTCGTGCGTTGGCCCCGGGTCGTCCATTTCGGCCGCACGCGCACATGCCGTCAAGGCAGTTTCCGGCTCCTGTGCCAGGACATTGCCCCAGCAGAACGCGTTGTATGCCTGGGCAAACTCGGGTTCGAGCGCGACCGTCTTGGCCAAATCTTCCTGCCAGCCGTCTGCGTCGCCTTGCCGGATGGCGCCAGCGCGCGATTGTAGTAGGCCCGGTGGTTGGTCGGCCTTCTGCGCGCGGCCTGGGAAAAGTCGGCAATGGCGGCCGCCAGATCACCATCCTGGTTGCGCTCGTAATAGGCGATGCCGCGGTTCACCCACGGCTTGTCGAGGTCGGGTCGCTGGGCAACGACCCAGCTGAGGTCGGCGATTGCCGCATCCAGCCTCGACACACCATCCAGCTCGCCATACGAAGCCTGAAGATGGGCAAGGCCACGGTTGTAGCGGGCATTCAACCAGGTTGGCTGGCGGTCGATGGCCTCGGAATAGTGGACGATGGCGCGGTCCAGGTTGGGACCGTCACCGTGCTGGAACGCATAGCCCAAGTAGAAGTGGAGCGTGGCCAGGGTGTCATCGCCGGCCGGTTGTTGATCCAGCGCACGCTGAAGCGCCGCGCGCATGTTCAAATAGTTCCCCTGTTCCCGATAAAGGCGGGCCAAGGTCAAGAGCGCCAACGACCGCACCTCGCGCGGCAACTCGACATTGATGGTGGTCAGCAATTCGTCCGACGAGGTCAGGATCAGGTCGCGTTCTTCATCCGGCAGATCACCCTGAACGGTGAAGTTGACGCGGACCCGTCCACTATCGTATTCACCCCAAATCAGCATTGCCGCTCGGCTGGATGCCACCACAGCCTCTGCCTGGTTATGGGTCGCGATCTCGTCTGGCCAGAGCAGGGATCGCGTGCCCAAGAGCGCAGCGCTGCGAAGTTGTTCGTCCAGCGCCTCTTGAATGCGGCCGGCCACGTTAAAGCTCGCATCCGGTGCGTAGTTGGTGAAGCGCGCGACCACTATCCACGTTTCATCAGCGGGAGCGCGCATGTGCGGCCCAGCAGTGAATGTGGTAGATGTAGGCGATGGTGCAGTTGCAGTGATGGTTGTGGGCGCGGGTGTGGATAGGGTCGCTGGAACGGTCGTCGCTGCGCCGGTAGAAACGACGGGGGAAATCAGTGTGGAGATCGGTGTAAGAATCGGCGTCGGCACTCCACGCGACCAACCGGGCGGATCGACGACCAACACCGCCGATACGACCAGGAGCAGAGCCAGCGTCAGTGCAAGGGCCAGACGACGCATAGCTGGATTGCGCCGCGCCGTTACCTCGACCACCGGCCCTTCCAGAGTGGGATCGACGCTCTCGATCTCGGGCTCCAGCCTTGGTGCAGTTGGCGCTCGACCCGCGGTGAGCGTGGGATCCAGCGGCTCTTCCGGTAGAAATCCCGCCGCCAATAACAGCTCGTCCCGTTCCGCCGGCGACAAGCGCAATTTGGTGGCGCAGCGCAGCACATCATCACGATGGCGTGGGCGGGCGACTATTCCTTCCTTCCAGCGAAAGACGGTCAGGCGACTGACGCCGATGGTACGCGCCAGTTCGCTGTCGCTGATGCCGGAGCGTTGCAAATATCGGGTCAGGAGTTCGGCGAAAGTAGGCATGTCGATTCGGCCAGAGGATGGGCTGTCACAGGTCAACGCGATGGCTGGATGAGGCGAGTATTCCAGTGTACCACATCCCGGCATCGGCTCGACAAAATTTCGACGCGGCTCCCATCCGGTGCTATAATCTCAACCCATAGGCCATCGGTCTCTAGCGAGAAATCCTTAACGGTGAGGGCGTCGCTCTCGCCGTTGCATTTGTTTTGGGGCCACCAAGGGAAGCAAGGAATGGGCCAATTGAGCATGTCTGCAGACCAACGGGTCCGCACATGAGCGGGTCCGCAGATGAACGGGTCCGCAGATGAACGGGGCAACATGAACAAGCCTGGCGCGGCAGAGGATGCCGGGAACGTTGAGCCGGTCAGTGGGGCCGAGCGTAGGCCGGTCGCAGAGGCTCTTGACGCCATTGCAGCCGAGATTGCGACTTGTCAGCTCTGCCCGCTTGCGCAAGGGCGGACCCATGCAGTGCCCGGCAGTGGCAATGTCCAATCGGTCGTGCTATTCGTGGGCGAAGGTCCGGGCCGCGACGAAGATTTGCAGGGGCTGCCATTTGTAGGACGTAGCGGCCAGTTCCTGACGCAGATGCTGGAGAAGATCTCTCTACGCCGCGAGGATGTCTACATCACGAATGTGGTGAAGTGCCGCCCACCCGAGAATCGCGATCCGGCGCCAATGGAGCTGGCAGCCTGCGACGACTATCTGACCCGTCAGATCGAACTCATCAACCCCCGCATCATCGTGACTTTGGGTCGCTTCAGCATGCAGCGCTGGTTTCCGGGCGCGGCGATCACCCGTATCCACGGCCAGATTCGCAATATTGGGCGTGGGCGAGTTGCGGTGGCCATGTTTCATCCTGCGGCCGCGCTGCGCAACCCCAAATGGCGGACGGAATTTGAGCGTGATTTCGACAAGTTGCCACCCTTGATCGCACGGGCTATGCGGGCCAATGAAGCTGCGCGTCGGGGCGAGGTGTTGCCCGCAGGCGTCCCCCATCCCGGAGACGCTGACTATATTGGATAAGCGTCGCGCCGAGAGCCGACCCATCAGATCGACCCGGCCAGGCAGGAAACGTCTGGCGTTTTCGCGTCCCGGGGTTCACGACAAAGCAGCATATACCAGGGTGTAATGGCGCCCTGTTTATAGAACCAATAACGACACAACACTGAACCATTCCATGATAGGAGAAAACTTGTATGAATCAAAGTGATCAAAGCGACCCAAGTCACGCCGGCGCCAATCCGTCGCTGCGCGTGATCCCGCTGGGCGGGCTGGGCGAAATCGGCAAAAACATGATGGTGCTGGAGACCGGCGACGATCTGCTGATCATCGACGCCGGATTGATGTTTCCGACCAGCGATATGCACGGCATCGACATCGTCATCCCCGATGCCGAATATGTGCTGGATCGAGCAAGCCACGTGCGGGGCATCATACTCACCCACGGCCACGAGGACCATATCGGCGCACTCGCCTACTTGATCGACGAGGGGTTGACCGCGCCCATCTACGCGACCTCTCTGACGCGCGGGTTGCTCGAAGTGAAGCTGCGCGAGCAAAAAGTACTCAACGACGTGGCGCTGCACACAGTCACCGAGGACGACAAGGTCGAGTTAGGGCCGTTTGGCATCGAATTCTTCCACACCTGCCACAGCTTTCCAGACAGCGTAGGGGTGGCGATTCAGACGCCGGCCGGCAGGGTCATTCACACCAGCGACTATCGCTTCGACCCGACGCCTGTGGACGACAAGCCAACCGAAGCCGAGAAACTCAAACGGTGGGGCGATGAAGGCGTGCTTCTGCTGATGGCCGACAGCACCAACGCCGAACAAGAGGGCGAGACGCCCAGCGAACGCACCGTCGAGACCATGCTCGAAAAGGTCTTTGGCGAGGCGGAGGGCCGCATTCTTCTGGCCACCTTTGCCAGCAACTTGGGTCGCGTTCAGCAGATAATCAACGTGGCGAGGCGGCACAATCGACGGATCGGCGTGATTGGCCGCTCGATGATCAACAATGTCAAGATCGCAATGCAACTTGGCTACCTCGACATCACCCAGGACGAACTGATCACGACTGGCGAGATGGAATCGCTGCCCCCGAGCAAAGTGGTGGTCATCGCCACCGGGAGCCAGGGCGAACCGACCAGCGCAATGGTGCGCATGAGCGTGGGCGATCATCGACAGATCACCCTCCGCGAGGGCGACACCGTTGTCTTGAGCGCCACGCCGATCCCCGGCAACGAAGAATTCTTCAATCGCACAGTCGACAATCTCTTCCGCCAGGGCGCCAACGTGGTCTATCACGAGCTTGGCAACGTCCATGTCAGCGGCCACGGTGGTCGAGGCGACTATCGACACATGCTCGACCTTGTGCGGCCCCAGTTTTTCATCCCGGTGCATGGCGAATACCGCCATCTCGTGCTCCACGGCTGGCTCGCCAGGGAGGCAGGCGTCAAGCCGGAGAACATTTTTGTGGTTGAGGATGGGCAGATCGTTGAGTTTGGAGAGTTCGACGGTCCGGGTCAGATCCAAGGTCGGAGAGGGACACCGATTCCGGCGGGGCACGTCTTTGTCGACGGGATGGGTGTCGGAGACGTGGGCAATGTCGTCCTGCGCGATCGACGCCACCTCAGTCAGAATGGCTTTATCGTCTGCATCGTCGCATTGGATGAGTTCGACGGTGAGATCATCTATGGCCCGGAAATCATCAGCCGTGGCTTTGTGTACATGCGAGAACAGGAAGACCTGATCAAACGCGCCCAGGAAGCCGTGATCAAGGTGTTGAAGAAACGCGTCCCGCAGCGTATGATGGAGGAGAAGATCAAGGACGCGTTGGGCAGCTTTACCTATCGCGAAATCGGTCGCCGCCCCATCGTCCTGCCGCTGGTCATCGAGGTGTAGTCACTTGGTGCGTAGAGCGTGGCGCGTTGACAGGTTCGCGCGCCACGCTCTGCGCACCGGCGGATAGCCGCGGATACCCAATGTCCACACGAGAATCTGCGTGAACCATCCACCATGCAGGCAAGCCTAGTCACCGACAATCCTCAAGACGAAGCGATCTTGGCCCACGCATTGCGTCTGGCCGGCGTAAGCGTTGCCACCGCTCGCGAGCTGCCATCCGCATTGGCCGAATGGGAGCGCAAACCCAACGATCTGCTCGTGGTTGCGCTCCGCACGCCCCACCCGTTGCGCATGGTCAAGGATGTGCGCCATGTCGTGGGGGCGCCTCTGATCGTGGTGACAGAAGGTTGCAGCGAAGATGCCCACCTGGAATTGCTGGATGCCGGTGCAGACTGGGTCATCGAGCGACCCTACAGCGTGCGCC
>JAAUPU010000134.1 GCA_012032975.1 Caldilineaceae bacterium
TCCAGGTTCTCCTCGACATCCAGGTTGTCGTCATCGATCGGCGGCTGGCGGATGATGGTGTCAAAGTAAAAGCCATCCTTGGGCAAATGTCCGCTGGGGGGCGCGGACCGGTCGCCTTCTGGATACATGAGGATGTCGCCATTCTCCTCCGGCTCGGTGTTGAATGCCTCTGGCACCAATACGGGCGTGCCATCAAAAAAGGTCCACGGTTTCCATCCTTCATTGTGAAAGCCGAACATGGTCTTGGTGCTGCGCAACCCGACCACGTCCACGCCCAAGGCATCCATCAGATCCGGGCCGATTTCGCCCAGCATTTGATAGGGTTCCACGACCTTGACCGGCGTTCCAGGCTCGTCCAGGCCCAATGCCTGACGCACGGCGTAGACGACGCTGACATGCATCCCCGTCACCGCGCTCGAACCCAGGTCCAGCGGCACCCGGTCCGGCTCCTGGTGGTTCAATGTACGGCGCACCCGCTCTCTTGAACTCAACATCATTGCTCCATCCTTTCAGACTATCTCCATCAGGCTACAGATGCATCAAGGGCGCACGGCGGGGGCTGTCCCCAGCTTTCGTCTCCTGCGCCTGCCTACTTGATAGCAGGCCCATGCGTTGACGTGGTTGCCAGACTGTTTCCATATCCCGCGCAGATAGGCCGCCATTGACAGTGGGGCGGCAGGTCAGTTTTTGAAAACTAGAACATTTGTTTTATACTGTTTACGGGTCCGGGCTGTACAGTGAATACAGTCTGCCGCATACCCACTGACTGCCTTTTCAATCTACACAAAGGAGAGTGACCATGACCACGCACACCGCAAAACGCGCTCCCGGCATACCCATCTGGCTCGACCTGATGACGCCTGATCTGGCGGGAGCCACCCATTTTACCGAGAGATGTTTGGATGGGAATATCTGGACACGGGTCCAGATTTCGGCCACTATCACATGGCGCAATTGCGCGGGCTTAACGCTGCAGGGATAGGCCCAATGCAGCCTGGCCAGGAGATGCCATCGGCTTGGACTATCTACTTTTCCAGTGATGATGCGGCGGCGGATGTCTCCCGCGTCCAGGGGCTGGGCGGACAGATCTTCAGCGACGTGATGGAGGTTGGCGACTCTGGCAAGATGGCGATTTGCGCCGACCCGACCGGTGCGGTCTTTGGGCTTTGGCAGGCGAACCAACATATCGGCATGGGCATCGAGGCTGAGGCGGGCGCGATGTCTTGGAGTGAAGTCAACACACGCGATTCTGCCGCCGCACTCGCTTTCTACACCGCGCTCTTCAACCTCTCCTCAGAAAAATTGGAGGACAGGGACTATTTCATCTTGCAGCGCGGTGGTGAACATGTCTGCGGCATCCTGCAGATGGACGAAAACTGGGAAGGCATCCCACCCCACTGGATGGGCTACTTTGGCGTCGATGACACCGACGCGGCCGTCGAAAGAGCCACGGCCGCGGGGGGCAGCCTGCGCGTGCCCGCCTTTGACACACCCTACGGCCGCATCGCCGTGCTGGGCGATCCGTTTGGCGCGGTCTTTATTGTCGTCGACGTGACAACGGAGTAACCGCGCAAGTCAGGCTGTACCTCTTTCTCAGCGATACGCTCTGAAAGCAGAACGGGGATGGAGTAGAAGAAAGAGGCGGCTGCGCAGCGCAGCCGCCTCGCTGATTGGAGAACAGAAGGTTCTACTCTGGCAGCACCCACTGCGGCGTCATCTCGTCGATGCAGCTTGCATCGGGCGTCTGGGTCGGGTCGGCCAGGAACTGGGTCATCAGGTCCAGACCGCAGCCGCTGAGTTCGCTGGCATGGCCCATTGCCAACTCGTAGTAGAAGCCGTTGTCGAACCGTGCGTCTGCTTCGGTGCTGAAGTAGGGCTGCATGGCCGGGTCGAAGCTACCGACCAGCATCAGGGTTGGGACGTCGCTCGTCACCGGGGTGATGGCCGTGTTTGGCGTCGGCGATGTCACTGCCCAGAATTCACAGATGCCCAGACCATCGTCGATCCAATGAACGGTCGC
Source organism: Caldilineaceae bacterium (assembly GCA_012032975.1). The sequence goes on from JAAUPU010000134.1 coordinate 2,021, forward strand.
CCAATCAGCCACCGATGGATCGACATCGGCAGCCGCGAAGTCAGCGCGTACCTGTTCGGCAGTGGACAGAGCGCCCTCGTGCATACACCGTCATCGCTGTGGGTCAGCCCCAGCTCCAAACGCCCGTACCAGGGCCAGACGCGCCGTGCGTCCGCCAATTCGACTGAGCCAATCCTCAGCAACGGCCTGGTAGTCGCCGCTTGCCACTGCATCGAGCGCCGCCGGCAAGCCCGTGAATGAACCGGCAAGAAAGATATTTTCGTAGGCGAAATTCACCAGCATCAGGTCATCGACCGCGACTTCAATCGACGGTTGACCCTCTTGTTCGACGGTCACGACCACGGGAGCGACACGCAGCGCGGCCAACGTATCATAGAAATCGGATGCCAGGGTCGGATAGGCGGCGGCACAGGTCGGATCGGCCGCGCAGACGTCGAAGACAGCGGTCAGTGCCATGTTGAAGCTGCTCAACTGTTCGCCATAGTAGTTGACCTCTGGCGGGTTAACCGAATCCAGAATTACGCTACGGACGCCTTCGGAGTGATCGCGGAGCAGTTCCATCAGAACCGGCGTGCCATAGGAGACACCGACCACGTTGATCTCGTCAAAGCCGAGAGCCGTGCGCAGATCGGCCACATCGGCAGCGGCAGCCGCAACATGGTAAGCGGACAAGTTGTGTCCTTGGTCGGTCAGCCGCTGATAACAGCGTTGTAGCGCTTCAGCGTTCCACGCAACCTCTTCGCTATAGCTCATACCGGCAAAGTCATCTAGGTCGCCTTCCAATTCTGGACAGAAGAAGGCCGGCTCAGACAGGGTGGCCCCCCGATACTCCATCAGGAGCATATCGCGATCCGTGCGCAGCACCTGTCCGGGCGGAAGGCTGGTTGCGAGGAAGGCATAGAATGGACCCGAGGAGCCTGGACCGCCCGGCATGTAGACGACCGGATCGGCGGCCGGATTCGGATTGGCGCTCTTGAACTTCTGAATGTAGACGCGGGTCAGAGGCCCATCCACCACCGAACGATCCTCTGGAACGATCAGATAGCCACATTCGACCTCTTCGCCCTCAGGGTACGCGTACGTGCAATCGGCCGGCTCAAAGCGTGGGACAGGCAGATCGGCCGGCATCTGACCAGTCTCGCCATCAGACGGCGCGAGGAAAGCCATCACGGCATCGGACCACGCCGCCGGATCCTCGAACGGCGCAAAGTGGGTCAGTTCGGGCAGAAGGACCAACTCACCGTTGGGAATGGCCGCGGCCATCGTCTCCAAGTGTTCGCGCACGATCCAATCGTCCAGGTCGCCATCGATCACCAGCGTCGACGCCTGGATCTGACTCAGCATCGCAACTGTGAAGTTCGGCTCGCTGAGGATCAGTTCCTGTAATCGTGCCAGCATCGTCGGCAGATAGGCTGGGTCCGGTGCTGTGCGGTTGTACTGTTCCTCGAACATGGGAACCATGTCTGCGACGGTGAGCGACTCGAACCAGGCCCGGTGATCTGGGGCCAGGCCATCCACGGTATAGTTGGGTCCGTGGGTCACCAGTTTGTCGACGCGGTCAGGATGGCGCATGGCCATGTCCAGACCTACCGCAGCGCTGCTGGCCCAGCTCACCACATGCGCCTGGTCGATGCCCAGTTCATCCAGAAGCGCCACCGCGTCATCGGCCATGTTGGCCATGGTCAGTGGGGTTGCGGCGTCTGTCGATCGGCCGCGACCGCGCGCGTCCATCACAATCACCTGGTATTCCTGCGCCAACAGTTCGGTCAATTCGGCGACATCCTCGGTTGTGCGCATATCGCCGGGCATGAAGATCAGCGGTTCACCCACGCCATGGATTTCGTAGTACAGGGCGACGTCGTTGACTTCGGCAATAGCTCCGTTTTCCGGTAAGTCCTTTGCCGCGGTCGCCGGTTGGGCGGGTTGACTATCGGCGGGGGCAACGAGTGGCTGGCATGCGCTCAACAGGATCGCCGCCATGATAAACAGAGAGAGCCATACAGGTTTGCGAACCATCATTGTCACTCCTTTCGGTCATCGTTGACCAGATGATTTGGGCCGGAATTGTCTTGCGACACTGTCCGGGAATCGATGCAATGCTCTCGACACAATTATCTCGAAGCATACGCCGATACCCGTCCCAAAAGCGTCCCACTTTTTCCACGTTTGGCACTGGTGTCCATTCGCCTGCCAGATATGCGTTAGAGATCGGCTTCGATAGACAATCCGTACTGATCGCCCAGCCACGCAAACCACTCTGCCTGAAACTTCTCCCAAGGCACGCCGTACACAGCAGGCACTATGTCAACCCACGCTTTCCCGTCACGTAAGGCCGACGACAGTGCGGGCAATCTTCCCGGACCATAGGTCTGCACGCCATAACTCACCAGCAGCTCCCAGACCAAGGCCGAATAGGGTCGCGGTCCAAATGCTCCCGCTTCGTAGAGATCTCCGGTTGGATCGGGCGGGAAGTCTGGACCATCGATCAAGCCGCTCAAGTTGCCGCTGAGAGAGGTCGACGGAGGACCGGACCGCGGTTGAAGCAAGCACGCATGGTCCAGCGCCGACGCGGAGTAGGTGCGATCCAGCAACCAGTACAGGTAGCAATGATCGACCCGTGCAAGAGCGTTCGGGCTCTCGTTCTTGCCATTGGTTTGGTCTGGGATCATCGTCAAAGCCACAAGGCTGTCACGCTGCGCGCCGAGCAGTCCACCGGCGGCGTACAGTTGCCAGAGGGCGATGGCGCTGTCCATCGGTTGGAGATGGAAGGGTCGGGACTCGCGCCGAACGCGGTCGACCAACGAGGTAACGACACTTTGATAGAGGATCTCCTCCTCGGAATAGTCCACGGGTGCAGGCAACAGAGATGGCGAGGCGACTACAACCCATTGGCCCGAAATGACCCTGGAGGTGGGCGCGAATGGTGTATCGGCCAGCGCAAGCTCAACGGCTACCTTTTCGCCTTGGTCAGGCAATCCGTAGTTGGTCCGAATAGTGCCGTACACCTGATCGAGTCGAGGCAGCACGGCCAACACTGCATTCAGCTCTCGGCTGCGGAAATGAACGATGAAGCGTTCGCTCTCCATCACACGCGGTGCGCCCATAAAGGCAGCATTCGGCTCGGTGCGCACCCAACCATCCGGCGTCTCGCGGTAGAAGCGGACCGCGCGGAAGCTTCGCGTCCCCAACTGGCCGTAGTTTACAGTGATGCGCACCTTGACCAGAGCCAGCCGATCGCGCAACTGCACCTCTTCGACTTCGATCTCCTCTGCTTCAGGTTGCGGCCCAAAGGGAAGCGCCCCCTTTTGAGACTCTGACGTCATTCGCCAACGCCAGTCCGCTGCCGCCTGGTCGTCGATGAGCCTTGTGGAAAAGGCCTGCGTTTCTTGCTCTTGCGCCCACTGCTCCAAGTCGAGGGTGTGGCGAAGCTCAGTTTCCACTTCAGCAACCTCTTGCTCGGCAAGCCAATAGAGCCGCACGAAGAAAGCCATCGCGGCCAGCAACGTACCAACAAGAAACAGCGTCGTCAGGTTCAGGTACCGGTCGCGCCAACCGCGCACGCGCCGCGCGGGATCGCCTATGTGGTGCGCAACCAGCCGCTTCCAGCCTTCATCATCGCCGTCGTTCACGATCTGCCAGTCGAAGTGTGCCTGTCTGCTGCTCATCTTGCCTTCCTTGCTAGAGCCTGGCTAGAACACTCAAGGCTTACGATGATCCTAATCCAAGCCGCGTCCCAAAAGCGTCCCATCGGCCGCGGGTTGGGGCCATCAGTTGGCGCTACTCAGTGGCTCAGAATCATGGTACTATGACATCCTTGCATACTTGGCCGCAGCAGATACCGCTCAATTCCCGCTCACATGGGCAATCTGTTCGAAATTCATGCACTGCTCCACTGCAAAAAAGCCTCTTTGCCACGAATTGACACGAATTGACACGAATTTTCTCTCTGGGGCGGACAAGGCAATTCGTGCTCATTCGTGAAATTCGTGGCTGAACACCTTTTTGTCAGCGCAGCCATGCACCGGTTGGGCTTGGCCGTTTATGTTCGAGCGGCCCCATGAAAGACATGGTCTCCTTCGGCCGACATGACACGCCTCCGTCTCCACTCTTGGGTCGGCCCCAGTTCGAACGGGATGGTCACCCACTACACTTCAGGCGCCGCCGCGCCCTGGCGTTGGCCATCTACTTGGCGGTGACCGAAGTGCCCCACACCCGCGAATCGCTGACAACGCTCTTCTGGCCGGAAACCAACGCAAGCGAGGGACGCGCAAACCTGCGCCGAATGCTCTACGCGCTGACACAAGTGCTGGGTCAGCCATTCCTCGTGACCCAAGATGATCTTGTTTGCCTGAATCGCCGCGTCGACCTGTGGACCGATTTGCTGGAATTCCGCAGACTGTTGGCCGCCTGCCAGCAGCACGGTCACGCCGCGGACGAAGTCTGCCCGGATTGTCTGGTCCTCTTGACCCAGGCCGCCGACCTCTACCAGGGCGAATTCTTGGCCGGCTTTTCGCTGCCAGACAGCCCGGAGTTTGATCGCTGGCAATTCTTCCAGGGCGAGCAGCTTCGCGCCGAAATGGCACTGACCCTGGCATTGCTCGCACGCGGCCACACGGATCAAGGCCAGTTCCTGCAGGCGACGGTCTATGCACAACGGCGACTGGCCCTGGATCCTCTTGACGAGGATGCGCACCGGCACCTGATGCAGATCTATGCGTGGAGCGACCAACCCGCGGCCGCCGAACGCCAGTATCGGCTGTGCGCCGACATGCTCCGCCACGAACTCGACGCGCCACCCAGCGCCCAGACAGAAGAGTTGCGCGCAAATGTCCTTCGACGGCAACATGCCCATCCAGCACAATCTGAGCTTCATGGGATCCCCAGCACAGATCGGTCGATCCAGGATGACTTTCGTCCGTTGACCGTCGTCAGTGTCAGCCTGGCAAGCGACGAGGAAACAGCCAATCTCTCCAGCCGTACAGACCAAATACGCGCGCTGGTGGACATGGCGCAGTCGATTGCCGCTCGCTATGGGGGGCATGTCGAGCATGTGATCGGCGAGGAAGTCGTTGTCGTCTTTGGCCGCGATCAGGTCCACGAAGATGACGCCGAACGTGGGGTGCGCACGGCGCTGGCGCTGTTGCAGGCGATGGTCGGTCAGGGCGTACCCCTGGCGGATTGGCAT
>JAAUPU010000135.1 GCA_012032975.1 Caldilineaceae bacterium
CGCATGTTTGTGGACGAGGGCGAAGCGATGCGATGGTTGATTTTAGATTTTAGATTTTGGATTGCGCAGCAGCCCGGCGCGGCACAAAATGCACAATTGACCGCTTATGCTGACAAAATATTGGCGAGTTTTGGCGATGAACCAGCGCAAGTAGAGAAACCGTTGTTGGTCGAGCAGACCAAAATCGCCAATCCAAATCGCCAATCCAAATCTAATTGAGCCGCTCAGCGAGCGTGAGCTTGCCGTGCTGCGCTTGTTCAAGACTGAGCTTTCTGGGCCGGAGATCGCCCGTGAGCTTGTGGTTGCCTTGAGCACGGTCCGCACCCATACCAAGAGCATCTACAGCAAACTTAATGTCAACAGTCGCCGCGAAGCCGTCAATCGGGCAGCAGAGCTGGGTTTGATCTAGCCCGACCAAACTTGCCAGGCGTTGAAACGCCCGTCTGCTATGGAAAACCCGTTGAAACGGGTTCTGCTTCAGTGCGCTTTGGCTGGCAGACGCCGGTTTTAACCGGTGGCTGTGCGCTTCGCCCTGACGTATTCTCTTCGCCCTGCCCGCCAGCATCTCATTGCTGGCGGGCAGGGGCTTTTGTTTAATCTGGCATCCTCCCCACCTATCCCCACCGCGATCCCCACACAATCCCCACACGATTCCCCACATGTGGGGAAGACGCCTCCCCACATTCCTTTGTATATTGAGGCCGCAGCAAAGAACGAAGGCAACAACGGGAGATTCATCCAGAGGAGGAACATGCGAGGCGCAGCATGAGTGCAACAGACACATCAACTGAGGATTATGAGGAGCCTGAACTTTACGAGATTCGCCTCAAGGGACACCTTGCGGACCGCTGGGCGGCCTGGTTTGAAGGCCTGACCATCACCCTCACAGACAACGGTGAGACATTGTTAACCGGCCCAGTGATCGATCAGGCCGCCTTGCACGGCTTGCTCAGAAAAGTGCGTGCTCTGGGCATGACATTGCTTGCGGTCACGCACGTTGAACCCAAACCGGTGAGCGAGTCGGATGATAACGAGGAGACGGATCACTAGCGTTCAAAAAAGGAGACAAAGCCATGATTTCTACCAAGCAGACCGCAACCATTGCAAGCGACAAAGCCATGAACACCAACCGTCCGATCGCAATCGAGGAGAACAAAATGAAAACAACAACCGCCAATCTCGTCCGTTGGGCAGGGTTATCCGCCATGGCGGCAGGGATTATTTTCGCCGGCATTCAGCCGATCCACCCACCGGACGTGCTTGCGTCCGTCAACACCAGCGCATTCATCATCATCACCTCCTTGAAGACGGTGATGTCCCTCTTTGGCCTGTTCGGCATTGCCGGGCTCTACGCCCGGCAAGTGGAAGAGAGCGGTTGGCTGGGCCTGGCCGGCTATCTCCTGCTCACCATCTTCTATGCCGTCCAAATGTGCTTTTCATTCATGGAACCATTGGTCTTGCCGCTGTTGACGACCGTGGCACCGACGTTTGTGGAGAGTGTCATGGGGATGGCAAGTGGGGCCGGTGGCCCGATGAACCTCGGTGCCTTCGCCACGGTCTATGCGCTCGTATCGGTCCTGTATCTGCTCGGCCTTTTGCTCTTTGGCATTGCGATCTTCCGTGCCCACATTCTGCCGCGCGGGCGGCCGGCCTGCTTGCCCTCTCGGGGCCGTTGGCCATCATCATGGTTGCGCTGCTTCCGCACCAGTTCGAGCGCTTGGCGGCCATGCCGATGGGGTTCGCGCTGGCCTGGCTGGGCTATGCGCTCTGGTCGGAACGGCGCCAGCCAGCCGCGGAAAGCGTACCTGGCACGGGCAGCCCCTTGCTCCGCTCAACCGAAGCGGCGTAAGTTCGCTGGCGACCGCAAGGTGTAGCCAGAGAGAGAACACAGAGAAACTACATTTTGTTTTTCTCTGGGTTCTCTGTGAAATCTCGGCGTTCTCTGTGTTCCCATTTTTGCTCTTTGTACAAACATTTCACCGCTTAGCGCCTAAACAAAACACGCACGAATGAAGACCATACCGACTATGCATCAACGACGAGAAACAATTCCGAACACATTTCGGTTTGCTCAACCTTGCCCTGTTGTTGGCCGCCACCGCCGTCATGGCTCTCTTCGTATTTTCGCAGACGAAAGCTACCTCACCGTTGGTTCGATTGGCGATCTTTCGTGAGCCGCGGCTGCGTGCTGGCCTCGCCATGAGCGCGCTTGTCTCGACGGTAATGATGGCGACACTGGTGGTCGGGCCGTTCTATCTCGCGCGTACACTTGGGCTCGGCGCGGCGCTGGTTGGCATTGTCCTGTCGGTTGGTCCGCTGGTTGTTGCGCTAACTGGTGTGCTGGCCGGTCGCATGGTGGATCATTTTGGCAGCGGGCGCGTGACCGCGCTTGGGCTTATCACCATGGCGACCGGTTGCTTGCTGCTTGCTCTGCTACCGGCCACGTTCGGCGTCCCCGGCTACATCACGCCGATCGTCGTCATCACGCTCGGCTATGCATTGTTCCAGACCGCCAACAACACCGCCGTCATGCAGGATGTGCGCCCGCAACAGCGGGGCGTCATTGCGGGCATGCTCAACCTGTCGCGCAATCTTGGGCTTATCACCGGGGCCTCTGTGATGGGCGCGCTCTTCGCGCTCGCAGCGGGGACAAGTGACATGGCCCTTGCACATCCCGCGGCTGTTGCCGGCGGGATGCGGACAACGTTTGCCGTCGCCGCGACGCTGATCGTCGTCGCGCTGATCTTTGCCATAAAGAGTCAAGCCCGCGCCATGCGTGCAGTGAGTTTGCGTAACCTCCCCTGAATAGGTTGCGCACGGTGAAACGTCAGCCGATACGATGGCCTGAATCGTCGTCATCCTCGTCCAAGGCATAACCCAGTTCTTTGGCGCCGGCATTGGCGATCCGACTCGCGGCAATGTAACGCTTGGCCGTCGCGGTTGAAGTCCAGCTGCCCATTTCGACCAGGGTTAGCTCGCCGGTGCCGCCACGCCCGTGCGCCGTTGCCCAGGGCGCAGAACTTGCGCACGCACGACAGACGCCGGTTGACGCTGGCAATGGCAAAGCCCGGCTGCAGCAGCCACGCCTTGAAGCCGGCCACCAGGCCAAAGGTCACGCCGCGCCAGCATTCCGCGGCTTGATAAAAATCACCGTCCGCCACGTCAACCCCGGCGCTGACCAGATAATCGACCCACGTGCGCAAATCTTCCTAATAACTCTTGCGCGTGTTGGCGCTCAGTTCGGCCAACGCGCTTTGAAACGCACCCGCGCTGGCAGCCTGGTTGGCGGCTTGCGCGGCTTCGGCCAGCGTGTAGCCGCGCACAAGCTCGTTGCTTGCGGTCGTTGTGCTCAGTCCGTTGTTCATGGCGTCCAAGATGTGACAGCTATCGATAAGCTTAAATTATCAAAAGCTATTTTAGCCTAAAATATTCACTCGCCAACTTCGTTAGCTAACGGTAAGCGCGCCTTACTTTTCACCCGTTCGATAGGAACAAAGCGCCATTTACAAACCACAACGCGCGTTTGGCAGCGCTGTATTGAACCGAGGTCGGAAAACCGTTAGTGTCATTAGTTGTTTGCCACCAAGGCCATTGCAAGAAAATAAGTATCCAAAGGTGACTGTCACTGTCCACCAATGACCGATCGAGAAGCATTCCGCCGGACAGTGACAGTCATCTGCGCCCGATATTTATTTCTTTGAAACCGCCTAAATGAAACCGCAGTATGGCAGCGACGACGGCAGCCTGTCCAGTAAAGCCGCTATCGATCTGGGCGATATAAACCTTTTTGACGTAACCACCACTCTACTTTTGGCTAGTTTTATAGTTTAGATAGAAGGATTATAAAAGCCTCTACGATACTTACATTTAGTTAACATTTTTCATCTACCCAATTTACCTTAATTTAAGGAAAGGATGTAGGAAGTGAGTAACTGGAAAGATCAAGCAGAAGAAGAACGACGAAAGCGCGAAGAACAGAAGAAACATGCGGATGTTTCGAACCTCTTGCTGTGGATGCCTATCTACAACAAGGATGGAAATCCGATAGAGGCGCCAAAGGCGGGAGAAAGTGCGGGAGGTAAATCTCCGAAACGGTGAAATAAACGAACATAGATCATGACAAGTAGCTTATTGGTCGTAGATGACGACGAATTGGTGTTGGCATCCTTAACGGCGTATCTGCAATTCTCGGGGTATGTAGTGTACCCTGCTTCCAATAGCAGCGAAGCGCTGCGACTAGCGAACTATGTTCTGATTGATCTGGTCGTATCTGATCTCAGGCCGATGGGCATAGATGGCTACACTTTGTGTCGAGAGCTCTACAGGCTGCATCACATTCCCGCCTTATTGATGAGTGGCTTTTATGAGAATTATGAGTTCAAAAAAGCTGCGTGGGACATATGTGACTTTATTCGCAAACCATTTCTTCCGAACGAGTTAGAGAACAGAATCCGTACGCTGTTGATTCGAGTTACCGCCTCTCCTACGGGAAGCGCGTTTACCGGCACTTATACTAATGCATCATCCAACCTTGATTGTCGGGTTATCTCTTATCACCTGCCCTGAATTTTTAGCGTGGATGACGCGCTATCCTGCGGTTGCATTGAAACCAGCTCTCTTCCAGCCATGTCCAGCCCACTAAAGAGATGGTTTCATTCAGAGCTTATAGGCAACGCAAATAGAAATGGCACTATTAGCCGGATCGGCACGGAGAATTTCCGGACAGCACCTGGTATCAGTAGTCTGCAAGCCTGTCGAGGTTGACTCACGACTTTGAACTCACAACTGCGGACTACTGTGAATAGGAGGTTGACTCACGACTTTAGACTCACGACTTTAGACTCACGACTTTAGACTCACGACTTTAGACTCACGACTTTAGACTCACGACTTTGGACTACTGGCATAGTCGGATAACAGTCCCCCCACTGCGCATGAAAAAAAAATTCATCCTGGCTTCATGTCAGCTTCAGGTTCATCTGTTATGCTCTGTGCAGCTTGACAGAAAGGGCCGCAGGTAAAGGCAATGCTTTTTTGTCAGGGTACCGGTGGGTAAGTCTACAGAGCAACTGCTAGTTTGCAGTAGGCTTTCCCTGATCAAATATTAGGAGATAAGCGTGAAAGCGAGTGAGAAGTTTAGCCAAGCCATCGTTAGTTTGACGCTGGTGGCCATGTGGGGCGGTTTCGTTTGGTGTTTCTGGACACTCACATAGCCTGTACAGAACAATCAATCTTACATTGGAGAGCCTCTGCGTTGGCGGAGGCTTCAGCCAAGGCTTGCGTACGTCCTGTGGTATAGTGCTCCGCTAATGTTCATCTATCAACTCGTATGACCCCAGGTTGAATATCTTCCGCAAAAATGGTCACGCCGATAAAAGAGATAGTCAGTAGAATATTATCGGCCGTCGGTCGACTCAACTCGTCAATCAAGCTAGCCACCAGTGTGGCCATGGCTGGTCCGGCCACGCTGGCCACGCCGGTGATAACCTGCCCGACGGCGGCCTCTCTGCCGGAGGCACGGCCGGCAAGCCCAATGGCAAACAGCAGCAACGGTCCTAAAGAAATAATGCCATGATAAGCAATCGCCGCAGCGTGAGACGAACCGTCGTGGCGTTCAAAGTTATGGACAATTTCAGTGCTTAACTTGACGAGTTGTCTCATACGCTTGGAACGCAGTCTACGTGATGACAGGCTACTTGATGACCATGAGAGTAGGCATATTATGCCTCCTTGTTCAGTTTGTCAACCGTCGCCAACATCTCTGGATTGGCGGGAATGTCGCTCATGCTGTGATGGTCTGGCTAAAGTAAGCCGCCGCTTGGGCCATGTCCCCGCGCGCTTCGGCGATGCTGCCCAGCAAAAAAGTGACTTGTGCATCCTGCGGAGCGCTGACTAGCGCCTGCTGCGCCGCCTCTTCAGCGCCACTCAAGTTTCCGACCTGCAGGCGGTCGTTGCCGACCACTAACCAGAAATCTGTTGGTTGATCAGCGAATTGTTGTTGCGCCTGCGCCAGGATCGTGGCCGCCTGGGTGAAGATGCGATCTTGGTGCAGTCCGTCGAAAGCGTACAAGACAAGCGCGCCTTCGACGACACCGGAGCATGGGTTAGCCGCAGCGAATTACATGGACGCAAGATCACCACCGGCGGTGGCACCCCGATTGGCCGCATTGATGACATCACCCTGGGCGACAATGGCATGGTGCTGGATTTTACCTTGATTTGGACGCAGGTCGGCGGCCCGATTGGCGACAGTCTGCTCGTCACGCGCCGGGCAGTCATTGATCCAGACAATGAACTTGATGTTATGATAGTAGACCTGGCCACGGCAGAGCAGCAGGTTGGATAGACGACAAAAATAGGTAATGACGGTTTTTTCTTTACTGACCTTCAACTGTTTCGGCGGAGCGAACTGGACTACCCCGCGGCGACTGCGCGCACTGGCCCGTGAATTGGGACAGATGGCGCCGGAGGTGGTCTGTCTGCAAGAGGTGCAAACCCATTATGCCCATCGCCTGCTCGTCCACACCTGTCGTAGCCATCCTGAACATGCCTCGGTGCCGAGCTTGTATGCCCCGCGTGGCGCGTTACTCACCCTGGCCCGCCTGCCGCTCAGCCAAACGCACTTCGTTCCTTACGAAACACAGGGGGAATGGCTTGGCCCGACACTGATGGATCGGCTGACCCAAAAGGGGATGCTGTTGACCCACCTCCACCATGCCGGCATCCCCATCATTGTGATCAACACCCACCTGCTCGCCAACTATTGGGCGAACTGGCGGCCAGAGAGCCGCCCGGCGCGCCAACAGCAGCGTCAACTACAGCAACTGGCCTCATTGGTGCGCGCCCAGCCATCAACGGCCCTGGTGCTTGTCGCCGGTGATTTTAACCTGCCGCGCAGCAGTTGGCTTTACGACGATTTTTTAACCCACAGCGGCATGTCTGATCTGCTGACGGACGACCCGCGGCCAACTTACCGACCCTTTCCGGGCGTCCCCGTTCGCTACGCCCTTCCGATTGACTTTGTCTTCATCCGTCCACCGCCTGATCTGCGGGTGCAAGCCGATGCCGACCTCTGCTTCAATGAAAAGTTCGCCTTTGCAGACGGTCGCCGGGGCTACCTCTCTGACCATCTTGGGGTGCGCGTGACGCTGCGCTGGCAAGTAAGTACACTGTAAACAAAACAATATAGCATTGGCGCGT
>JAAUPU010000136.1 GCA_012032975.1 Caldilineaceae bacterium
GGGCAAAGCCTGCGGCTCACTCACGAGGTAAGCAGCCTCTCCAGAAACGAACGCCTCCTCGGCAGACGGATAGTCGAGATAGAGATCGACGCCCGGCTCGACGTCTATCGTCTGCAACAGGCTTAGCCAGGCAAGCAGACCCTCCGTCTTGGATATGGCGCCGGTATAGCTGTCGTAATCGAAACCGCCAAAGGGACTCAGGCCCCAGTATCCCAAGGAAAAGCCCACCGGCAGCGCGAGCCGTCGATCGGCATTGACGCTCTGCACCAGTTGCTGAAAGTCTATCGGTGGGTCTACGACTTGATCGGCGTCGTAGACCAGCGCCTGGACGTTGACCGATTCAGGAATCCCATACAATCTGCCCGCATAGCGCATACTTTCCACCGTGCTGGGGATGAACTGCTGCAAGAAGTCCGGCTTCACACGCTCGGTCAGATCGGCCAGAAGCGCTGCCTCTGCCAGCGGCGCAAGCCAGCGACTGGAGGTGTAGAGCAGATCCGGTCCTGCGCCGGCGGCTGTTGCCTCCGAAACCCGCTCAAATATCAACCGCTCTGGCACATAGACAACGTCCACCTCAACGCCCTGGCAGGCCGCCTCAAAATCAGCCACGAGCTGATCGAATGGCTGGGACTGGCTGGCCGGCAAGGAATGCCACAGGGTCACAACGCCCGGCTGAGATGGACAATAGTCCACCACGCCGGCCACAAACGGAGAGAGGCTGTATTCGTCGCTGAAGTTGGTCAACGCCTGCTGCACCATGTCGTGCGGCGTCAACACCCCTTGGCTCACGCGACGGTAGCTATCCAAAAACCCCAAGGCCCCTGCGCGCAGATCGGCCCAGATGGCTTGACTGCCCAACGAAACCGATTCCGCAGAACGGCTCTGGCGCGCCACCGTCAGCGTGTTGGCCGGCAGGCTCGGCGTGAGCCTGATCTGGGTGTTGACGGGCACACGGCCCAGGTCGGCTGTGGCCACGAAGAGTTGATTTCTCGATCCGCCCAGGTATTGGGCAAAGTCGAGCGCCTGGTCGAATTCATCCTGATTGGAGACATTGCCAAAGGCCAGCGCATCCAGTTCCAGGAGGGGGCTGGGGACGCCGCCATTTGGTCCGCTTGGCAACAGGCCAACGCCCAACCTCTCCGGCCCCATCGCCGCGGCCAGCGTCGAAAGCTGGTCGGAATCGGCCACATAATAGGTAGCTTCGCCGTCCACAAATGCCTGCTGCAAGATCAGCGGGTCATCGTTGAGGAGGAAGCCAGGCAACGTGCGCGCGCTCGACAAGAAGTCTAGCCAGTTGGTAAAGCCGCCCTCCCCCAGCAGCAAGTTTCCCTCACCATCGACGAATCGACCGTCATATGCACCGACACCCCAATAGGACTGGACAAAGTTGGGGTTTTGGGCAAGAACTTCACCGGCTTCGGCGCGCTGCATCAACTCGGCGATGGTCGCCGGTGCGGCCTCAACCAACTCTTTGTTGTAGTACAGAACATGGGTGTGCGCCGAAAGCGGCAGTGCGTAAAGATGCGCGTCGTCTGAGACCATGCGCACGGCATTGGAGAGATAGTTCGAGAGATCCAGCCCCAACGGCGCCAGGTCGCGAATCAGAGCACTTTCAGCAAGCTGATAGATCACGGGCGCGTTGGAGAGTATCAGGTCCGGCCCAAGGCCGGCTGCGCTGCGGTTGGCAACTCGATCCACAATAGTTTCGACAGGAACCGCGACGTCGATCACTTCGACGTGAGGGTTCAATTCCTGGTAGGTGGCAATCATCTCGTCGAGCGCCGCGATCTGTTCTCCGGTCCAGGTATGCCAGAGCAGCAGGCGAATGCGCGGCTGGTCGGCGTCCGAGCCGGCGCTGCATCCCGCCAGGAAACCAATGGCGGCCAGCCATATGAGCATACGAATGATTTGAGACATGGTGATTTTTTTCGTGCGCACAAAGACGCGAATCTGACTTGGGCAACTGCGAATGGAGAGGACGAAGAGTCTACAGGGTGCGGGAATGGAATCGCTTGGACTATCGATGAACCCTCAAGAGTCCGCCTTCTTTCACGAAGTCGGCTCTTGAGGGGCTAGAGTTCGCTGTAACCGACCGTTATCGTGGCCAGTCCACAGCCTGGAGCAGCCAATCTGGCAGATCGCCTTCGATGGTCGAGATCTTGGTCGCATCGCCGCCGGTCGCCGGGATGACCCACAGACCCCAACCGCCATCGCGCTTGCTGATAAAGGCGATCTGCTGTCCATCCGGGCTGACCGCGGGCAATCCGTCTGGAGCAGGGTCGTTGGTCAAGCGGGTGACAGAACCGCCGGCTGTGCTTGCCCGGTAGAGTTCCCAGTTGCCATCGCGGCCTTCGCTCATGAAGACGACCGCGCTGCCATCGGGGAACCAGCGGGGCATGGAGTCCGACGCCTCGTTGGAGAATTGGGTGCGGCCTGAACCGTCTGTGCCCATAGTGTAGGTGCCGCAATTCTGGCCCTGGGGGTCACAGCCCTTCAGGATCAGCAGTTCCTGGCTGGGGTGCCAGTCTGGATCCTTGCCAAAGTCCAGTTCAGTATAGACCATGTTGGAGGGGCGTTCCTGGTCGATCGCGGGCGTGATATAGATGCGCCAGCGACGGTCGCCCTGCCGGTTGCTGGCAAAGACGATGCGGTCGCCAGAAGGGCTCCAGCGCGGGCTGCTGTCCTCGATGAAGCGGGAGAAACGCAGGCGTCGGCCCGTGTCCACGTCATAGCCACCCAGACCGAGCTTGTCGCTCTGCTGGCTGTAGAAGGCAAGCGTCTTGCGATCCGGGCTGAGCGCAGGCTGCATCGCGTTGTTGGCCACCATCTCTGGCTCCGAGCCTGGCGTCGACGGCACGGCAAAGATATCTTCCAGGTAGTAGACCCGGTTGCCTTCGCGCAAGATCCGCGAGCCAGAATAGAGGATCACACCTGGAGGCACGTCATAGGGCACGCCCTCCTGTAGCGCGGCCGTCATCTCTGGCAGAGGCGGGGCAGGCAACACGGGGCACCTCTTCTGTGTTGCTGGCCTCGACATAGGCCGCGGCCACCCATCCCTGTCCGTCCGGTGCATCGGGCACGCTGGCCACCCACCAGAGTCCATCGGAGCTTCGACCGATGATCTCACCCTGGGTGTCCAGCGGCGCGGCGCCCCAGATCGGATACTGGGTGCCTGGGCCGATGCGAACATTGACGCCAGCGGGCGCGATGACGCGACCGGTGGGGCCTTGCGCTTCGACGCTTGCGAATGCAATCGCCGGCGCCCCAGAATCGGCAGCAATCGGGTCGGGATCTTCGCTGGCCGCTTCAGCTGCCACCGCGACCGACTCGGTGTCCACCTGGAAGATCACAGCGATCTCATCCGCTTCTGTACGCAGCCACAACATCTGGCCCTCGACCGAATAGGTCGCGGCGCTGGCGAGCGCGGCAAGATAGGCAGACTCCTGCTCCATCACGCCTTCAGGTTGATCGCAGAACATCATGGTCGATGCAGCCTGCCCGATGGTGATCTGGCCGTTGTCCGTGGTATAGCCGGTCACGTAGTTGTTGCAGCCGGCCGAACCGGAGAGGGTGCCATCTTCGCCAAAGAGCGCGGTGATCTCCGTTCCCTCCAGAAGACCGACCACGGCCTGGTTGCCGTTGTTGTAGTTGACCGCGATCCAGACGACGTCGCTCAAGGCAGAGGCCGACTGTTGGGTCAATATCAGCACCGTCTCGCCGTCGGCATTCATGATGCTCAGCTGGCCATCCGCCACGGTGAACGAGGCTGATGCCTGCAAAGCGGCAAGGATCGCCTGCTCCTGGGCCATGATCGCCTCTTCACAGGCCATCATGGTGCTGCCGGCCTGAGAGATGGTCAGTTGGTCGCCATCCTCGGTATAGCTGGCGAAGAAGCCGTTGCAGCCAGCATTGCCGTTGACCTGTCCACTTTGGAAAATGACCGTGGCGTCAGCGACCGGCGCCGCGAGCGCGCCTGATTCGTCGAGATACTCGGCGACGATCCACGTCGCGCCCTCAAGTGCGGAGATTCCACTCTCTTCCATCGCTTCTGGGGTGGCGTCCGCAGCGGGTGCTTCGCTCTCTTCGGCAGGCGCTCAGTTGGGGCCGCCTCTTCGGCAGGCGCTTCAGTGGGGACCGCCTCTTCGGTAGGCGCCTCAGTCGGTGCTTCTGTCGGTGCTTCTGTGGGGGCCGCAGTCGGCTCTGCGGTCGGCTCCGCAGCTGGCGCTTCGGAAGTGGTTCCGCAAGCGACCAGGAGCAAGCTGATCAGCACCAGCAAGCTCATCCACGTGAGATACTTGTTTCGGATCGGGTGATACATTTTCGGTTCCTTTCGCTAGATAGGTTGATAGTCCACGGCTGATCGCCTACGAAACATTCAAAGCGACCAGACCGGCAATACCTTTATAGAGGAAGATCGCACCAAACAGTAGAGATACAACAATCGTGATTCGCCGGTTGTGCCGCTGTAGCCACACGCGCGCTGCCTGCAGCGGCTTGGCTGACTGTTGGGGCGCGATAGCAAAGGCGACCAGGCAACCGCGCCGGAGACAAAGGCGATGGCCCTGGCAAGCCCACGCTCGCCCTGCAACAGCAGGAGCAAGCCAATCGGGTAAATCGGCGCCAGCGTCGCGCCCAGGGTTAGAAGCAGGAGATCGCTCAGGAATTCGTTCACTGTCCCTCTTCATGCGCTAGCTGGAACGCCCCGAGACAGCAGCAATGGCAATTCATTGACCGCGTAGCGGCGCGGCAGATTGCGCGGCAATCCACCCTTCAGCAGCCGCGACGGCTTTGAGCAACGCCACCCCTAGCATATCTTCGGCCAGATACACATTCTCTGGGCCAATTGTATGAAGAACTCCGGTGCGAGCAATCTGCGCGTTGACTTCCGGGTCCACGCCGGTCAAAATGAGCTTGCTGTCTTGGCGCCCCAGTTCTTCAACATAGCGTGTAAGGACGTCCCAGAAAGTGCTGCCGATATCCGTCTTGTCACGGAGCACGAGAATAACAACGGCATGGCGCGATGTGTCGTCAACCTCGGGCAACTGTTGACGAAACACGGACGCAGCCGCATAGAACAGGCTGCCGTTGGGGTACAGAATGGTCACCTCTTCAGGCGGCACTGTGGCAGGCGGAGCAACCTCCACCGGGTATTGACCCGGTCCGATCTCCCATTCCGTTACTTGTATCCGGTTGGACTGTTGGAAGACATAGAGCAGCACAGCCAACCCGACGCCAAAGAGTATGGCAAACTGCAATGGGATCAGGAGCGAGGCCGCGAACGTCAGCACCATGACAGCCTGTTGCACCGACCCTGTCTTCCACACCGTGGCTGCCTGTGGCAGCCGGAGCGTCCGGAATCCTATGACGATCAACAGGGCCGCTAGCGACGGCATCGCGATCATGCCCACAAAACGGCCAAAGACAACAATGGCGATTGCCATGACGACGCCGGCCGAGATATTGGCCAGCCGTGAGCGTGCGCCCGCTCCCACCACAAGGGCGGTGGCCGACATAGAGCCGGCGACAGCCGTGCCCTGGAACAACCCGGAGACCAGATTCGCCAGCCCTTGGCCGACGAAGTCTCCCGAAGGATTGGGGTAACTGCCGTCGGGATTAGGAATTGATTGACTGATGCCTGCGCCTTGCATTAAACCAACAAAGGTCAGGGCGACCGCGGGGATCAGCAACCCTGGAAACACAGAAAGTGGTGGCAGCATCGGTCTTGGCAATGAGTTGGGGATGTCAGCGATGTCGCTCACCACCGCAACGGAATTCAGGCCGAGGAGCGGAACGAGCAAAGATGCAAGCAATAGCGCCACCACGAGACCTAGTGCCTTCAAGCTGGTCTTTTCAAGCGTCAAGATCAGGACGATGGTGACGACACCGACGGTCAGCGTGGGCAGGTGAATTGCGTCAAGATTTCTAAACAGGTCTATTGTTCGCACGACCCGATTGGAGCCACTGGTGGCGAATCCGGTGAAGTCATCCAATTGTCCCAGTATGATGAGCGTTGCCACTGCATTGATGAATCCAACCATCACAGAATTGGGGATGAATCGAATCAGCTTCCCTAGTTTGAGCAGACCAGCTCCCAGCATGAATAGTCCAGTCAACATGGCCAATGCGAAGAGTGTCGTGTTGGGATCATCGCCACGAATGACTTGCGGCACGCTGGCAACGACGAGGGCCATGGCGCTGGTCGCCTGAATGGACATGAAGGCCGAGCTGGTGAAGAAGGCGCCGCTAAAGGTGCCTAGCATGTAGCCGTACAGACCATAGATCGGATTCACCAGGGCCAGCATGCCGTTGGCCAGCCCATCGGGAATGCTCTGTATACCCAATACCAGCCCTGCGCTCAGATCCGCGCCGATCGTATCGCGATTGAAAAAGCTACGATTCATGATCCTGGTCGTTTCTCTCGAAGCCCGTAGTGGGACGGGGCAAGCCCGCCCACTACGAAAGTCATGGCGTTTGAATGGACAATTGGTGCCGGCACATGATCGATCCAATCATGGCGTGACGATGTTGAACCAGAACTCGAAGTCATCCAGTAGCGCCATGAACTCGGCGAGCTTGCCCGGATCTCCCTGGATTGCGGCTTCACCGGTCGCCAGCTTGTCGGCCGGAGTCGCCTCTCCGAGCAGAATCTCGTTGAGCACTGCGCGCGGCATGGCCAGCGACACGTCGGCGTCGTCAGCCTGTTTGCCCCTGGCGTAGTTCAGAACCCCGTTTTCCACAGTGAGGACGTAGCGCTCCTCGGTATCCGTGAAATGAGCGTTCATGACGATCTTCTTGTCCGCGGCCTTGGGCCCGATGAGCCGCACAGCCAGCAGATCGAAGAACATCTCCAGCGTCATCGCCTTGATCACGTCCGGGTTGGCCGTCTTGGGCGTGTCCAGGACGACGACGCCGTCTCGGAGTTCCTTGGCGGCGCTCAAGTAGAAATTGCGCCACGGACCGGACTCCGCCTGGTAGCCCAACTGTTCCAGCGCGTCGGCTTGCAGGTCGCGAGCCGCTTTGTTGTCCGGCTCGGCGAAGACGAGGTGATTGACCACCTGGGCCACCCAACGGTACTCGCCCTGGGCGTACGATTCCCGGGCCTTGGCCAATAGGTTTTCTGCCCCGCCC
>JAAUPU010000137.1 GCA_012032975.1 Caldilineaceae bacterium
GGCACGCGCGCTCGCAGCCCGAGCTCGAGATCCTGCTCGAGCGGCCCAAGTGGCGCTGGCATGCCCGTTGCTCTGCTGGGTGTGATGGACGTGACCAAACCCGTCGACCACGCCGACGCGGCTGCTGGGGGTGTTGCTGGGTACCGCGCTCGGCGGCTCTGCAGTGCGTGGCCAGCGGCAAAGCAGACAGCGCGGCGACGCGGGTACACAGATCGTGGCGCCCATTTCCATCAGCGCCTCGTTGAGATGACCGGCCTTGCCCGACCCGGCCATCTGCACCAGCTCTCTGGCCAGCCGCCACAGTTCGCGCTGGGTCGCGGTGTCTTGGATAGGCTGCTCGATGTCAAAGAGCCGGCTGAAGAGACGCTTGACATTGCCATCGACTACTGGCTCGGCCTGGCCAAATGCCAAACTGAGGATTGCGCCCGCCGTATATGCACCCACGCCCGGCAGCGTGAGCAGGTCGTGGCGGTTGTCCGGAATCCGACCGCCGAATCGTGCCATCACTTGCTGTGCTGCCCTGTGAAAATTGCGCGCCCGTGCATAATAGCCCAGCCCCTGCCAGATCGTCAGCACGGCCTGCTGATCGGCATCCGCAAGCGCTTCGACGGTCGGAAAACGCGCCATCCAGCGTTCGTAGTAATCGACGACGGTTTCCAGCCGGGTCTGTTGCGCCATGATCTCGCTGACCCAGACCGTGTATGGGTCGCGCCGTCCAGGCGCTGCGTGACGCCAGGGCAACTCGCGCAGAGAGTGCCCATGCCAGTCGACAAGAAGCCGGGCGATGATCGCGTGGTTCATCGGCAAAAAAGAGACCCCTTCGGGGCGGCACGGCTCTGCGTGCGTTGAAGGGGTCTGACTGCGTCGATTATGTCGAGGGCGTCAAAACGGCAAGCTTGCGGAGAAAGGTTCACACTCCCGGACCGGTGAATATGCACTGCCCAAAGCTGGTGGCAAGAAAAAAGAGGAGGAAGGCGATCCACATCCACATCGGCAACCCACCGTACGTGCGACGTTTTGGCTTAGGCTCCGGGCGTTTGGGAAGCTCCATCTGGCATCGCCAACAGACTTCTTTGTCATCTGGATTCCAGGTACCACAATTCGGACAATCCATTAATTTTTCTCCTTGCGTTGGTGTAGCAGCATGGTAGCATAGGTACGTTTGTGAGGCAAGCAAAACAGCGCGTATTTTCCCCCTGTTTTCGGTAAGGCCATTGCGGGAAATAACTATCCACAAAGTTGCACGAAGTTGCACGAAGCACAGTTCAAGACTTCGTGCTTCTTCGTGGACATTCGTGGATGCTTTTTTGTTTTGGATTCGCCTTACCCCTTCAGGGGCTTCGACAATAGCGAGGGACTATGGTATGTTGCGCCAATAGTTCGCGCCGCGCATGTGCGACGCCAAAGTCAATCTCGACCCACCGGTCTATCACCGCCAGATTCAGAGCCATTCCAGCCGCCATGCCTATGCCCACGCCCGCGCCGCTTCTCACCACGACCGATTTCAAACAGAAGCTGGACCAGTGCATCCACTGCGGATTGTGTCTGCCCGCCTGCCCAACGTACGCCCTTTTTCAGACCGAGATGGACAGCCCACGCGGCCGCATTGCGCTGATGAGCGCTGCCTCGCAAGGGCGCATTGGTTTGGACGGGGCGTTCCAGGAACATATCGATCTTTGCCTGGGCTGCCGGGCGTGCGAACCGGCCTGCCCTTCCGGTGTTCAATATGGCTCGTTGCTGGAGAGCGCACGCGCTGCCATCGAGAGCGAGCGCAAGCCATCCGGGGCGGAACGGCTGGTGCGTCACCTGGCGCTGACCGAGTTGCTGCCCAATCGCGCACGGTTGCGATGGATGGCGCGTCTGCTCAACCTCTATCAGCGGTCAGGATTGTCGCGGTTGGTACGCAGCACATCCATCGCTCCGCCGGCGTTGCAAACGCTCGAAGGCCTGCTGCCACCCATTTCAGTCAACTTCCCAGACTACTCCCGGCCCGCACCCGCCGCCGCGCCCAAACGAGGCGATGTCGCCTTCCTGCACGGCTGCGTCCAGGACGCTTTTTGACAGAGGTGAACGCGGCCACCGTGCGTCTCCTCCAGCGCAACGGTTTCGAGGTCCATTTTCCCGCCCATCAGAGCTGCTGCGGCGCGGCCGCGCTGCACGTGGGCGAAGCCAGCCTGGCGCGCGAACTCGCGCGGCGCAACATCGACGCTTGCGCAGCCCGCGACTATATCGCGGTGATCAGCAACGCTGGCGGCTGTGGCGCGACCTTAAAAGAATATGGCCACCTGCTGGCTGACGACCCCGGCTATACCGGAGTCGCAGCGGCGTTTGCCGACAAGGTGCGCGACATCAGCGAATTTCTGGCTGAACATCTGGACAAAGCGCCAACCGGTCGCATCGCCGCACGCGCGACCTATGTCGATTCATGCCATCTGCGCCACGCCCAGCGGGTCATCCGCCAGCCGCGCGCCTTGCTTGCCCAGATTCCCGGTCTGACGCTGGTCGAACTTCGACAGCCGGAGATGTGTTGTGGCAGCGCCGGCGTCTACAACCTGCTCCACGCCTCCACGGCTGGCCAAATTCTCGACGCCAAGATGGCCGACATCGCATCGACCCAACCCGATCTCATCGTCACCACCAACACCGGCTGTCACATGCAGTTGCTGCTCGGCGTGCGCCAAGCCGGGCTGAAGGCCCGCGTCGTGCATTTGGTGCAGTTGCTGGATCGGTCGTATATGTTGGCAGACGCGGGTGCTTGACAGGTTGACAAGATGGCTGCGATGATGGGCGGACAAGCCACAGTTCATCCCGTCATCCAGGCATCCCGCCAAAACATCACTCATTCGCACGACAGAAACCAATCCTAAATGAGACGCTCAATGGCCTATCCCACGCCGCGCGAACTCTTCGACCGTCGGCAATTGACGACCGACCCGGTTGAACTGATCACCTATGAAGTAGACGCTGGTTTTGACCGTGCCACGCCCGATGGTGTCTTTTACCCCGAATCTGCCCAGGATGTGAGTCGCCTTGTGGTTTGGGCGCGCCAGGCCGGCGTGCCGTTGATCGCGCGCGGGGCGGGCGACCGGTCTCGCTGGTGGTGCGGTGGCCGAAGCGGGCGGCATCATCGTCCAGACCTCGCGTCTGGGTCGATTGCACGAAGTGGATGAAGTTGGCCGGACCGCGCTCGTCGATGTGGGCATGGTCAATCAGGCGCTGGACAGCCGTGTAAAGAAGAGTGGCCTCTACTTCCCGCCAGACCCATCGAGTGGCCGATCGGCGGTTATCGGCGGCAACATTGGCACCAACGCGGGCGGTCCCCACTGCTTCAAATATGGCGTGACCACCAACTATGTCATGGGGTTAGAGGTCGTGCTGGCGGATGGGCGTATCGTCCAGTTGGGCGGCCAGGTCGTTGACATGCCCGAATATGATTTTTGCGGGCTGATGGTCGGCAGCGAGGGCACGCTCGGTCTGATTACACGCGCCCGTCTCCGGCTGATCCGCAACCCGACCGGCGTCCAGACCATGATGGTCTCGTTCGACTCGGAGACCCAAGCCGGCGTGGCCGTATCGGCTGTGATCGCGGCCGGGTTGGTCCCGGCCACGCTAGAGATGATGGACCAGCGTACCATGCGCATGATCGAGGAATATGTCCCCGCGGGCTTGCCGGTCGATGCCGGCGCGGCGCTGATCGTCGAGGTGGATGGCTACCCGGAAGGGCTGGACACCCAGATCGAAGAGATGGCCGATATTCTCAGCGCGCACGGCGGCTACGCTCTGCGCATCGCGCGCGACGAGGCCGAACGCGCGCAGATCTGGTATGGGCGCAAGAGCGCGGCTGGCGCATTCTCGCGCATTTCCCCCGGTTACTATCTGACCGACGTAACCGTGCCGCGCAGCCGCTTGGGCGAGATCCTCGGAGAGATCAACGCGATCTGCGCCCGTTTTGACCTGCGCACAGCCAATGTCTTTCACGCGGGCGACGGCAATCTGCACCCGTTGATCCTCTGTGACCCGGCAGACGACGAGTTGATGGAACGAGTCCACCACGCAGCGCAGGAGATCATCGAACTGAGCATCGGCTACGATGGCAGCATCACCGGCGAGCATGGCGTCGGCATGGAGAAGCGCAAATATATGGCGACCATGTACAGTGGCGCCGAATTGCTGGCGATGGCCGAGATCAAGCAAGTCTTTGACCCTGATGGACTGTTGAATCCCGGCAAGGTGCTGCCTACCGAAGTGCCACGCGTCGAGCGCTTTCAACGCTGGCTGCCCAACGAGGAGCACTTCGCGCCTTCGACTGCATCAGAGGCAGCCGGTCTCCTGGCGGCATTGACCATGCACCGCAAGACGGTCTACGTCAGCAGCCACGGCCAGCGCCGCGCCAACGCCGATGTCTTGCTCGCTACAACCAACCTGACCGGCGTCACCAAGTTCGCCACCCGACGACCCTCTTTGTGACGGCCGGCGCCGGCGCCACGTTGGCTGACCTGCAACGTTTTTTGGCAGATCACCAGATGCAAGTGCCGCTCCGGTCGCCCTGGCCAGATGCGACGCTGGGCGGCATCGTGGCCGCCAACCAGAACAGCCCAGGGCGGATGCGCTATGGCAGTATTCGCGATCTGTTGCTCTGTGCGACGGTGGCCATGGCCGACGGGCGCGTGATCCGCGCCGGCAGACCGGTGGTCAAAAACGTGGCAGGCTACGACTTGCCCAAGCTCTTCGTCGGCTCCTTTGGCACGCTGGGCTTGCTGACCGATCTGACTTTCAAGTTGGCTCCGTTGCCGCGTGAACGGCGCACCCTCTGCGTTCCGCTGGCTCACCGCGACCAGGGCATCCGCCTTAGCAGGCAGGTGCTGGCGCTGGCGTCGGCTGCATCCGGCATCCTGTTGGCCGACGGTGTCGAGATAGCCGGTTTGGCGGAGGCCCCCCACTCTCTGCTTTACAGCGCCGAAGGGCTGGCCGAAGATGTGGCCGCCGAACTGGAGCAGGTGGGCAATCGGCTGCGTCGAGAGGGCGCACCCCTCGTGGTTGAGGTGGAGACGGCTGCCGACGCCATCTGGTCTGGATTCTTGGGCGAGGCGCCACAGGATCAGATGCTGGCGCGCACCGGCGTTGCGACCAAATCGATTGGCGACTATATGCAGGCGCTCTCGCCGTCGGTCAACCAACAGTCGCGCGTTCTGATCGACTGCGCGTCCGGTCTGATCTACGTCAAGACCTCCAGCCCCGATCGCGAATCTGCAAAACGGTGGCTGGATGGCCTTCGACAAGCCGCACTTCGACTGGCGGCTACACCGTGCTGCTGGCTGCGCCGGAAACGGAGGTCGATACTCTCGATGTTTGGGGCGTCCACCCCGATTCCCTCGAACTGATGCGCAAGCTCAAGGCGAAGTGGGATCCGGCCGGCATCCTCAACCCAGGTAGCTTTGTCGTAGGCTGATCTATTGCTACCGAATCACCGACCGAATCGTCGACCGAATCGCCTGCTTCTTGCGCTCGCATTCCTGCTGATCGGCTCGCTGCTGGCAATGCTGCTGCTCACCGCACTGCTCAGCATCACCGATGCGTCCACCAGCGACCCTGTGGTTCAATGGGTGGGTCTGGACAATTATCTGCGCACCGTCCGCTCCTTTCTTTTTCGCAACGCCCTGCTGCACACATTCCTCGTCTACGCCGGCGCGCAAGTCGGAGCGCTTCTCCTTGCCATGCTTTCGCGCCCTTTGCTCACACGACGCTGGCGAGGTCGGGCCGGTTTTACCTTGCTGCTTTGTCTCCCCTTGCTCATGCCGGCAACGCTTGGAACGTTGGCCTGGCGACAACTGCTCTTTCCAATGGGAATCCACAGCGATAGCGCGCTGCCGCTGGCTGGATTGGCAGCGGTCGATGGCTGGCGGCTCTGGCCCATTTTTGCGCTGCTGCTGGCGATTCTGCCGCGGTCGAAGGCGATGGTATTGGCGGCTTTGGTCGGCGCCATTTGGGTATTAACCGACGCGGCCACACCGCTGGTGTTGATCGGCGGCGCGCCGTTTCAGGCGACCGATCTTTGGCCAAGTTGGATCTTTCAGAACGCCTTTTCCGGCGGCTTGATCGGCGAGAGCGCGGCCGCGGCGATGCTCATGCTGCCGTCGTTGGCCATCTTGGCCGGTTCGATTGCCTGGATTGCCGATCGGCTCCCGTTGCAAGAGGAGAAAGACGACAGAAAGCTGGCCCTTGGTTGGATCGTGGTTGCGGGGCTGTTGGCGCTCGTGGCAGGGCTGCCGCTCGTTGGCCAGGCGGCGGCGCTGCGTTTGGAAGCGTTCGCGCCTCTGATGCATACCGCGTTTCCGCGCTGGTTGCCAACACCGCCCTCCTTGCTATCACCATTGGAGTGCTGGCAGGCGGCGCAGGTGGGGCGTGGGTGCATATCGTACGCCGTCAGCCAGCTCCGCGCCGACGACCTCTTTCGACCCCTCTTTGGGTTGCAGGAGTGATGGCCCTGCCCGTCGCATATATCGCACTGATGTGGCTGCTGCCCGATGGCGCGACCAGCTCGTGGCTGGCGGCGATCCCGTTGAGCGGCGGGCTGCTCTTGGCGATGCCGTGGCTGACCGGGCTTCGACTCGGTGGCAGCGCGGCTACTTGGCGATTCGTATCGCTGGCAGCACTGTTGCTGGCCATCCACGCCTTCACATACCCGACAATCCTGAAACCGACGACCGACCAGCAGACCGTCGGCGTCGGTGTGATCCAAAATCTGTGGCGCGATCTGGAAAGCGAGCCGGCGCTTGCCGCGTGGGCGATTCTGCTCTCCACGCTGTTTGTCGTTGTGGCGGTTGTTGCCATTCTGCGGTTGGGGCGAAAGTAGGGCGAAAGATCTTTCGCCCCTACCCTTCCAGACAAGAATCAGCGCACGACCAGCGGCAAGTAGATCACTGACTTCGTTTCATCCAGCGTCGGCAAGGTGCGCGGCGCATTCTCGTCCACGATGATTGTCGCGCTCGCACCGGGATTCTCCACGTCGCCGTAGCTGAAGAGACCCTCCCGCTCCATCACAAATCGATAGCTTTGGCCGGGGTCGAGCAGACCGCTGTCCCACGCGCCTGGGTCGCGCCGCCGGGG
>JAAUPU010000138.1 GCA_012032975.1 Caldilineaceae bacterium
ATCAGCGTCATCGCCGCGACCGGGACACGCGAATATTACGCTGCACGCGGCTTCGTGCAGGGCGAGTTGTACATGGAACGCCAGGTTGTAGCATGGGCAAAATCAGTCAGATTCAAGCGTTGGTACGCTACGCTCTTTACGACCTGACTGAACCAAGGGGGCAAGGTGTGCGTAATCACTGTTTACAAGCACAAGCTCAAATCATGAGTGACGAAAACGAAATCACTGGCTTTTGGCAAGGTGAAATCTGTGAATATTGTGGTGGTCCCATTGTAGAGAAGCAGGTGACGCTTCATCGTCATGTCGAGGGGAAGTACTTTCTTTTCGAGCATCTCCCTGCTGGCGTTTGCCAAGTCCGCGGGACGCGCGACTATGCAGCCAATACTCTGAAAGCGCATCGAGGAAAGTGTGAATGGACGGCAGAAGGCGAACGTGAGGTGCTTCTGCCGGTCTACTCTATGTGAGAGATGGACAGCAAATTCTCGACTTCTCTTGTCCAGGCTGCTTGTTGATACTGCCCCATGTTCAATGGGGAATTTCATGCAGCCGTATTCACAGAGCGTACACGGCATCGTCGGCTGTCCAGGCGGCGTATTGCAGCGCCTGTCGAATATCTTCCGGCTAACATCCATACGACCACAACTTCTGCCCCCATTATGCATGTTCCGTTTTTTAGGCAGTTGGAGATATTTGAATGCGGAACGAGATCATCGAAGTTTTGGTCAGGAGCTGGTGGGGGATTGCGGCTATTGTGGGTGGTGGTTGCTGGGCAGTCAAGAGCTTGGCGATTTTGACGACCGGCGATCAACCCGACTATCTCTTCGAACTGGCTCCAATCGCACTGGCTACTGCGACTCTTGGCCTTGTTCTTACCTGGCACCGAGAGTATAGGAGCAGCCGTCTACCCGTGGGACTTGGAGCCGTGGCGTTGGTTAGTGCAAGTCTTGCCAGTGTTTCCTATATCGTGCAGGGAGACGATGAAGGCTTGTTTGGCCTTACTTTGATGATCGCAATGCTCTCGATCATTGCGCTCCTGTTCTGGGTCGGACGACCCCTGTGGCGAACGCGAGAGGGAGAGCAGTGGCGAGCGATTCCTTATCCGCTAGGCTGGGCCTTTATCGTTGCTATGCCTTTGGGTGGATTGCTGTCAGCCTTGAACGAGCGACTACTTGAGATTCCATTGCTTGCCATCTCCATAGGGTGGATATGGCTTGGAATTGCCTGGATCGCGACGACTTCTCATGTGAAAGGCTGAGTAAAGTGATTGAAAACGCCTCAAGCAAATGAAACGGCTTTCTCGATTTGCTCCTGTGTCCAGGCATTTAGACTTTTGCCTTGCGCTTCAGCCAATGCCGCGGCTCGTGCATGGAGCGCCGGATCGATCCGAAGCATGACTTTGCCCGAGTAGGGTTTTTGTGGCGCCCGCCCCAACCGTTCGCAGGTTTCCAGATCATCATCCACAGCTTCAGTGAAAGCGCTACGCAACTCGGCGACAGATTCGCCGTGAAACCCAATCACATCACGAATGCCGGCGATGTGACCTACAAAACAAGCATCATCCTCACTATATTCGATGCGAGCAGCGTATCCTCGGTACGTCATCATGTTCACGGCTTGATTCCTGCCTGTATCAAAAATTCTCGCGCATCACGGACCTGATAAGGTTTGGCTTCTTTTTGTGGATGTGGACGATGAAAGCTGGCAATCACTCCACCCAGTTCAAATCGTACCCGGGGGCCGCGACCTTCAACAACTCGCGCACCAAGCGCCACAAACAGAGCTTCGATTTGACGCCATGCCAGGTTGACAGGCGTCGGCGTAGCGAAAATGGCCGTTGACGATACGATTCCAGTAAATCGCCGCGTCGATAGACCGAATTCTCGACAACAATTGCCTCAACGGTGAACACATTCAATACCAGAGCGTCTTGTCCACCACGTTTAGCAATTCCTCGCCGGCGGCAAAACGTCGCGCATTCTCCACCAGCAACTGAAACTGCCGTTCGCTGATGTTGGTTGCACCGTCCGCGGCCACATGCGGGGTCAGGATCACGTTGGGCAGCAGCCAGAGCGGATGGTCTGCCGGCAGCGGCTCCTCCTCGAAGACATCCAGCCCCGCGCCGGCAATTTTGCCAGCCTCGATCGCGGCTACCAAGTCGTCGAGCACGGTGGTCTTGCCCCGCCCGATGTTGATGAAATGGGCGCCCGCCTTCATGTGCGCGAAGCGCGCCGCGTTCCAGGTGCCTTCGGTCTGCGGTGTGTGGGGAATGGTCAGGATCACGAAGTCTGCCTCTGGCAACAGGGCGTCCACCTCCTCCGGGCCATGTCTCTCCACCGCCGGCGCGTCGAACTCCCAGCGCGCATCCACACCGATGACGCGCATGCCGAAGGCGTTGCAGAGCTTGGCCGCCTCCTGGCCGATGCCGCCGACCCCAACGATCAGCGCGGTGGCGCTCCCCAGGTCGATGTAGGCGCTCTGGCGCGCGTCTTTGTCCCACCGACGGTTGCGTTGCGCATCCATGTAATAGGGCAGCCCGCGCGCCAGCCCCAGCACGTACATCATGATGTGCTGGCCGATGTGGTCGTTGAAAGTGCCGCGCGGGTTGGCGATCACCACCGGATGCTCGGCCAGCGCGGGGTAGTAGAAGCCGGTCGGCGGGGCAATGGCCGGGCTTTGCAGCCAGCGCAGATTTTGCGCCAGGGGAAGCAGATCCGCGGGCAATGTGCCGTAGGCCGCGTCGGCATCGACGATCTCGCGGCGCGTTTCTTCTGCATCTTCTGGGGTCACGACCGTGTAGTCGGGCAGCGCCTCGACAAGGCGGGCGGCCCAACTGCGTGTGCGTTCGTTTTGGGGCGGCAACATAATGAATTTTGGCATGACGCGATCTCCTTTGGTTACGATGGGAAGAATGGGTGACTGAGATGAATTTTACCACTCCTGCCGTTGGCTTTCCCTATCTGCCGTCGTCGGGCGGCGTCGAAAGCCGCGGCAAGGCGCAGCATGTGCTCAGTGGCGAGGTGGCGCATTTTCGCACCTGGCTGGAGTTGTCGGAGTTCTTGACTGAAAGGCTGCACGAGCTGGAGCCTCTGACTGTGACGCCACTCAGGCCAGCAACGCCGCGAGATATTTCACCGCGGGAGGAAACATAGGAATATCCAGACCGCACAGAGTGACTTGGCGATCGAGACGACGCCAAATAGGGTACAATCTGCCAAAGTAGACGAAAATTACAAGAGTGGCTTCTGTTTGTTACGACGAAGACTTCGGTTGACTGAAAGCAGAAGAGAATCAAGGAATCAATATGAATCACACTAACGTCGCAGTGGTGACCGGGGCCGCGCAGGGGATCGGCCAGGCAATTGCCTACCGGCTGACCCGTGATGGGTTTCAGGTGGTGGTTGCAGACATTGACGGCAAAGCAGCAAAAGCCACAGCCGCCAAGTTGAGCGCCGGCGACCCGGATCGCGCATTTGCACTGCCTGTGGATGTCAGCGATCCGTCCAGCGTGCAGGCGCTCGTTTCGGCGGTGCTGGAGCGGACCGGGCGGATCGATCTGCTGGTCAACAACGCAGGCGTTGTCGGGCTTAATCAGCCCGTGGCCGAATACCCAATTGCAGAATGGCGCCGCGTTTTGGCCATCAACCTGGACGGCGTCTTCTACTGTTCTCAGGCGGTCCTGCCTGCCATGCTCGACCGTGGCGCAGGACGCATCGTCAACATCGCCTCGATCTCCGGCAAAGAGGGGAATCCAAACATGGCCGCGTACTCGGCGTCCAAGGCGGGCGTCATCGCGCTGACCAAGGCGCTGGCCAAGGAGGTTCTCCATGACGGCATCCTGGTCAACTGTATCGCTCCGGCCCTCATCGAGACGGAGATGGCCCAAACGATGACGCCCGACGCTGCGGCCGCTCTCGTCGCCAAGATCCCCATGGGTCGCATGGGGCGACCGGAGGAAGTCGCCGCGCTGGTGGCCTGGCTGGCCTCGGACGAATGCAGCTTTTTCGACCGGCGCGGTCTACGACATCAGCGGTGGACGCGCGACGTACTGAGCTGTAGCTGGTTTTTCCTTACACCCCCGCGTTGGCTTGCCACCTCGAGTAGCACCTCGTATTACTTCCGCCAATAGGACGGTGAAAACAACACGATCACCGTGAAAAGCTCCAGACGACCCAACAGCATCAGAAACGAGAGCACCCACTTGCCCGCGGTGGGAATGTGGGAGTAGTTGTCGGTGGGACCGACCGTGCCCAGGCCGGGACCGATATTGCCCAACGTAGCCGCGACCGCGCCGAAGGAGGTGTCCAGGTCCAACCCCAGCACCGCCATGGTAAAGACGCCGCCCGCATAGATCAACATATAGAGGGCGAAGAATCCCAGGACGTTGGTGACCACATCACGCGGCACGGCCACGCCGGCCATGCGCACCGGCAATACAGCGTGGGGGGTGGATCAACCGCGTGATCTCGATGAAGACAAACTTGACGACCAGGTAGATGCGCATCACCTTCATGCCGCCGGCCGTCGAACCAGCCGAGCCGCCGATAAACATCAGCACAAAAAGGACAAAGTGTGAGCTGACCGACCACATCTCATAGTCGGCAGTGCCAAAGCCGGTCGTGGTCACGATGGCGACCACCTGGAACAAGGTATAGCGCACCGTGTCGGCGACGTTGTGATAGATGTTCAGATAGGTGTCGGTTCCGATGATCAGAAATGCAACCACGATAATGCCGATGTAGACTTTGAATTCGCGGTCGCGAAAGTAGATCTTCAGATCGCCGCGCAGCAGGCGAAAGTGCAATGCAAAATTGATGCCGGCCAGCAGCATAAAGATCGTGATCACATACTCGATGTAGGCGCTGTTAAATCCAGCCACGCTGGTGTTGAGGGTGGAATATCCACCGGTGGCCATGGTGCCAAAGGTATGACAGAGCGCATCGAAGAGCGACATGCCGCCCAACAAGAGCAGCACTGCCTCGATTGCAGAGAGCAACAGGTAGACGCCCCACAATATCTTGGCCGTCTCTGCCACGCGCGGGGTTAGCTTGTCCGCAACTGGGCCGGGCACCTCGGCCTTGAACAACTGCATCCCACCCACGCCCAGGAAGGGCAAAATGGCCAGCGAGAAGACGATGATGCCCATGCCGCCGATCCAGTGGGTCAAACTGCGCCAGAAGAGCAGGCCGTGGGGCAATGCCTCGACGTCGGTGAGGATAGTCGCGCCGGTGGTGGAGAAGCCCGACATGGTCTCGAAGAAGGCGTCGGTGAAGGAGGGGATCGCACCGTAGATCAGAAAGGGCAGCGCGCCAAAGATCGAGCAAAAGATCCAGCCAAACGTGACGACGGCAAAGCCCTCGCGCGCGCGCAGGTCGCGCTCAACACGGCTAAACTTGAAGAGCAGAAAGCCAGAGAGCGCGGTCGCTCCTGCACTGATCAAAAGGGCAGCGTAGTCAGAATCGCCGTAATAAAGCGAAAACGGGATGGGGAGCAGCATGGACGCAGCCAAAAACATCAGCAGCAATCCCTGCAAATGAATGACGCTGATAAAACTCATGGTGCCGGTTCCTGCCCATCAAATGGGTTGGCGCAGTGCGGAAAGGGGTGGGTTGCGTTGGGTGATCAGCGGCCGAAGATTTTGTCCAGCTCGTCCACGGCCTGTGGCAAGGTGAAGACCACGGTCTTGTCGCCTGGCTCAATGAGCGTATCGCCCTGAGGGACCAGGAAACGATCCCCGTGCAGAATTGCGCCGACGATGGCATCCTCTGGGAATCGAACATCCTTGAGCGGTTTGCGCGTAATCTTGGAACCTTTTTCCGGAATGTACTCGATGGCTTGGGCGTTGATTCCTGGCAAACTGGCGATGGAAGCCACCTGTTGATGGTGGATGAATCGCTGCACCGCGTTGACGGTCAATACCTGCTTGCTGACCACCGCGTCCATGCCGATGGTGGACGTAATCGGTAGATATTCGACCTTGTTGACCAACGCAATCGAACGGGGCACGTTGGAGTGTCGCGCCAGCAGTGTGGTGATGATGTTCTTCTCATCTTGCCCGGTCACCGCAACCAGCGCATCCATTTCATAGAGGCCCTCTGCGGCCAGCAGGTCAAAATCCGTGCCGTCACCGTGGATCACCAGCGCACGCGGCAAGGTTTCCGCAATTTTCTGGGCGCGATCTTCGCGGTCTTCGAAGATCTTGACGTTGGCTTCATCGGCGATGCCAGCGGCCACGAACTGACCGATCAGCCCCCCGCCCAGGATCATCACGTTGTTGATGCGCGCCTCTGTCTTGCCGGTCAACGCCTTGAACTCGTTGGCATAGTCTGGGTCGCAGACCACGAAGACCTGGTCGCCCGGCAATATTTGGTCGGTGCCCTTGGGGATGAGGGTGCGATGGTTACGGCTGATGGCGACGATGCGCACAGGCGGGTTGCCGTGGCGGCGGCCAAGTTCCTTCAGAGGGGTATGCAGCAGGGATGATGTGCGTTCGACTTGCAGACCCAGCAACTGAATCTTGCCGCCTTCGAACTCCACGGCATACGAAGCGCTCGACTCGTGGATCAGCCGGATGATCGCGTCGGCGGCCTCTTTCTCGGGGTGAATGATATGATCGACGCCCAACTCTTCAGGAGAGAGGATAAAGCCGGGCGCGGTATATTCGGGGTTGCGCACGCGGGCAATGGTTGTGGCCGCGCCGGCTTTTTTGGCCAATCGACAGACCATCAGGTTGGCGTCGTCGTTGTCGGTCATCGCCGCGACGATATCCATCCGATCCAGTCCAGCCCTTTGCAGCGTGTAGAAGCTGGCTGCGTTGCCTTCGATCACAAAGGCGTCCAGTTGCTCGCTGGCGCGGATGACCCGTTTTGGATCCTGCTCGACGATGGTAATGTCGTGGCGCTCGCGGGACAGGCGCCGGCTCAATTGGAAACCGACATCACCCGCCCCAACGATCAGAATGCGCATACGCTACTCGCTCCTACGCCATTTTGGCCTTCTTGATGCGTTTGGCCGATCGTTGTCTGATTTCGTGGTTCAACTCTTTCTTGCGAATCCGCAGCGACTTTGGGGTCACTTCCAGCAGATCGTTCGTCGGAAAGACT
>JAAUPU010000139.1 GCA_012032975.1 Caldilineaceae bacterium
GCCCGGTTAGCATGGAGGCGTACGCGCTCGTGGTCGGAATATGGGCGCTGATGGTTTGCTCGAAGAGCGCTGCCTCCTGGGCGAAGCGGTCGATGTGGGGCGTAGTCTGGCGGTGATAGCCATAGCAACTCATGTGGTCGCGGCGCAGCGAATCGATGCCGAGCAGGATGATATTGGGCCGGCGCGTTCGTCGGCTTGCAGGCATTGTTTTCTCCTTATTCCCTTATTTTCAAAGTGGAAACTCGACTCGCCGTCCCTCGTGCGCGGACTGATACGCACCCAGAACCATCTCCACCGCGACGCGACCATCTTGGGCAGTGATGTCCGGCTCGGTGTCGTTGACCAAGCAGTCGATGAAGGCGCGCGGCACCGACGCGATCCGTTCGCCGTGCGAGGGTGGAATCGGGATGCCGAGATCGGTCCATTCTGGCTTGTCGCGTGTGTAGAGTTTGAGCGCGATAGGATTAGGTGGTAGCGGCACGTTGGTCGAGGGTGCGTCGTCGTGGTTCTGAATAATGACGCCCTGCTCGCCGTAGATCTCGGTGGTGTTTTCCCCGGCCAGCGTGACCGATGAGTTGACCAGCACCACCATCGCACCGCTGGCATATCGATAGATGGCGACGCCGGTGTCGTCGGGCGCCACATCGGTGACGGTGTTGCCGATCTCGGCCATGACGCTGACCGGTCGCCCCATGATCCAGTGGATGAAGTCGGTGGCGTGGGAGGCGTCATCCATGAACATGCCCATATTCTGCACCGGGTCGATGTGCCAGGCGGTCGGCCCGCTGACAAACGCTTCGTTGAAGAGCACGGGAATGCAATGGCGACGACGCAACAGGCTGATCTTGCCCAGCGCGCCGCTCTCGACGATCTGCTTGATCCGGATGTTGGAAGGGTCGCGGCGCATCTGGTGTGCCATCATAAACTTGACGCCTGCCTTCTCGATGGCCGCGGCCATGCGGTCGCAATCGGCCAGCGTCAATGCCATCGGCTTTTGGCAGAGGATGTGTTTGCCTGCCGCGCCGCGGCCAGCACCATCTCCGCATGACGGTTGGTTTCGCAGGTGACGATCACCGCCTGGATCTTGTCATTTTTCAACAGCTCTTCCAAATGCGGCGAATAACTCATGCCATACTTCTCGCCGGCCTCGCGCCCGCGCGTTTCTACGTCGTCCCAACACGCCACCAGATTCACATCGTCGTAGCCGAGCATTCGCTGGCAGTATGAGTTGGCGTGACCATGTGCAAAACTGATGATCCCGATGCCGATCTTTGTAGGCATTGCCTTACTCGACTCTTTCCACCGTCTCATTATCCAGCGAGCGGATCGCCGCGGCCAACACCTTCTGCGCGGCCAATCCTTCCGCGCCCGATCCATCAAGCTCTTCAGGATCAACCCCCTCGTCAACCTGCTCCAGGAAGCGATGGATGCGGTTGCGGAAGGTGTCTTCAAAATCGCGCATGCCGCCGAAGAGCGGGTTGGAATAGACGGTCTTCTCCAGATTGCCAGCCGGATAAAGTGTCACCTCGCGATACATATCGTCGATCACGAAGCGGCCCTTGAGACCGGCGACTTCGCACCGTTCCATGGGGTGGCCGCGCTCGATGTCGTAGCTGCCGGTCAGCGTGCCGACCGCGCCGCTCTTGAAGCGCATGTTGAAGACGGCCGTCGACCAGATCTGGCGACCCGGCGCTTTGGTGGCGAAACAATGCACCGCTTCGATGTCGCCGCAGAAGTAGCGCATCACATCCACCGTGTGGGGTGCAACGCCTTGAGCTGGAAATAGGGAGAACTTTCGCGCGGATTCTTGATCCACATGCTCATGTTGACAAAAAGCTGGTGGCCGATGCGTCCTTCCTCGACCCAGCGTTTGGCCAGCAGCGCTGCCGGCGTAAAGCGGTGGTTGAGGTTGATACCGTAGCAAAGTCCCTTTTCCCTGGCCTTGGCGACCATCGCCTCGGCCTCGGAGATTTCGTTGGAGATAGGTTTTTCGCCCAGGACGTGGCAGCCAAATTCCAGCGCCTGCATGGTGGGCAGGTAGTGTTCGCTGCCATACTCGTGGCCACCCGTGGCGACGTGGCAGATGTCCGGTTTGAGAGATTCGAGCATCTCCTGCGCATCGAAAAAACAGGGCACGCCGTAGGCTGCACCGCCCGCCTCGGCGCGCGACTTGTCCCAATCGCAGACGCCGACCAGTTCCCCCAGCGGATCTTCTTTCAGTAACTTGGCGTGGCGGTTGCCAATTGGACCCAGGCCGATCACGCATACTCTTTGCATGACGATTTCCTTTGCGCTAAATGTTTCTCAAAATCCAGCAATTCACGATTATGCCCACGCGAAGCCGCGAAGACGCAAAATTGAACTGGGCCGACTTCGCGTTTTTCGCGGCTTCGCGTGAGATCTGTAGAGATTCGTGAAGTACTGAAATCCTGAACGCTGCAACCTTCTGGCAACGGCCAGACTACGTGATCGGCACGGTCTCGGCGCGACCTGTCTCGTGGGAACAGATCGCGGCTTCGATGATCTCCTGGACCGCTAGCCCCTCGCGGCCAGAGGCCTCGATCTCGTCGCGGGGCACGCCCTGGCTGACCTGTTCCAGCCAGCGGTGGATGCGGTTGGTGAAGGTGGCTCCGAAGCCGCTCAATCCGCCCATGATGCTGTTGCGGACCACGGTCAGCTCGTCGCTGTGGCGCGGGTAGAGGGTCAACTCTTCATAGAGATTGTCCAGCACGATGCGGCCCTCTGTGCCGAGCAGCTCCATGCGCTCCAGGTTGTGGCGTGGGTTGGTGTCATAGCTGCCGGTCAAATGACCCACGACGCCGTTCTCGAACTCCAGATTGATCTGGGCATTGGAGAAACAGGTCCGCCCCGGTGCGCGGTTCAGAAAGGCATGAACCCGCTGCACATCGCCGCAGAAGAAGCGCATGATGTCCAGCGAATGGGGGTGGAGCGCACGCAGGTGGAACCAGGGCGATGTGTCGTTGGGGTTGCCGATCCACATGGTCATGTTGATCAACAACGGCAGGCCGATCTTGCCTTCGTCCACCCATGCCTTGGCTTTGGCCGCCGGCGGACGAAACGATGGTTGAGGTTGATGCCATAGTAGACACCCTTCTCATCGGCCTTGGCGACCATACGTCGCGCCCTGGCGATGTCGTTGGAGATGGGTTTTTCGCCCAGCACATGCAGCCCAGCATCCAGACATTGCAGGGTCGGCTCGTAGTGATCGCCCCCATTTTCCACCCCGGCGGTGGCGATGCTGACCGCGTCAAGCTGCTCGTTGGCCAGCAGATCTTCTACACTGTAATAAGCGCGCACGCCATAGCGCTCGGCGGCCTTGTTGGCCCGTTCCTGGATGATGTCACAGACCGCGACCAGTTGAGCCAGGTCGTCAGATTGATAGACTGTTGCATGGGTGTTGCCAATACCGCCCAAACCGATCACAGCGACTTTGAGCATGATCATTCTCCTATACAAATATGATTCGTAAGCTGAACGCCTTGACGCTCAAGTGTGTTCAATCAGGAAGCACCCATTGTGGGTATGGCATCCGATTCCGGCATTTCTCCTGACAGATGCCGAGCCACCCTTCCCGCACCAAACGTTTCCACATCGTACAAAAAGCATTTCACCATCCGGCCATCTGCCTCATAATTGGCGGGCGCCTGCTCACGGCAAATAGGCTGCACATGGGGACAGCGACCCGCAAACTTACACCCATGAAGCATGTACTCGTCGCTGTCCATGGCCGCCAGCGACGGCGAGCTCGTCCAGACCCGATCGGGTCTGTGCGCGGGATAGATTCCTTCAGGTTCTGGGTGTACGGATGCAACGGTGAACCCAGCACCTTTTCCACCGGCCCCATCTCTACAATCCAGCCGCGCAACATGACGGCGATGCGGTCGGCGGAGTAGTAGGCCGTGGCCAGGTCGTGGGTAATATAGACGATGCTGACGCCCTGGGAGTCCTTGAGGCGGCGGAACATGTTGACGATGGACATGCGCAACGAGGCATCCAGCATGGAGACCGGCTCATCCGCGACCAGCAGCGATGGCTTGGTGATCAGCGCGCGCGCCACGGCGACGCGTTGGGCCTGGCCGCCAGAAAGCTCGTTGGGGTAACGCCCCTTGACTTCGGCCAGCGACAGACCTACCGCCTGCAGCACCTCATCGACATAGCTGTCTGCGTTGGCCTTTTTCGCCATTTTGAAGTTTTGCACTGTCTCGTAAAGATAGCTGTCGATACGCTTCAGTGGACTGAACGCAGCGAAGGGATCCTGAAAGACCGGCTGTACCTCGCGATAAAACCAGGATCGCTTTTCCTGTCGTGACAATTTCCCCACGTCCCGACCCTTGTAATGAAGGAGGCCAGTTGAGGGCGTATCCATGCCCAACAACATTCGCGCAAGTGTTGTCTTTCCGCTGCCGCTCTCGCCGGCAATTGAGAAAATCTCGGGCGTGGAGTCGTGAATTGTGAAGGTCGCTGCATCTACGGCATGAAAGGGCGTGGTCGCAAAGCCGCGACGAATATTGAACACCTTGGTGACATCCTCGACGCGTAACAACTCGCCGTCATTGGGTTGTGGCACGGTTCACCTCTTCGATGCTGGCCTCATCCATACCCTCGGTGACGAGATGACAGGCCACGCGATGGCCTGGCAGAATCGTCTCGATTGCCGGATCTTCGCTCCGGCACCGGTCGAAGGCCAATGGGCAGCGTGGATGAAAGCGGCAACCGTTGGGCGGATTGTCCAGCGCCGGCGGCCGGCCGGGAATGCTAAGCCGCTCGGAGCGATTGTCGAGATCTGGCAGCGACTTGATCAAGAACTGGGAATATGGATGTCGAGGCCTCGTGAGAATGGTGCGGCTATCGGCCTCTTCCACCAGTTTGCCAGCGTACAGCACGGCGATGCGGTCGGCCAGGTTAGCGTGAACGCCAAGATCATGGGTAATCAACACAACAGTGCTGCCCTCAGCCTGCTGAATGTCCTTGAGAAGCTGGATGACCCCGCGCTGCACGACCACATCCAGCGCGGTGGTCGGCTCGTCCGCAAAGATGAGCTTGGGCCAGAGAATGGTTGCCAGGGCAATGGTCACGCGCTGGCGCATGCCGCCAGACAACTGATGTGGATAGGCAGACATCACACTCGTGGGCAGGCCAAGTTCGCGCAGATAGGCCAGCGTCCGCTCGGCCGACTCGCGCTTGCCGACGGGCTGATGCGCGGAAATGAAGTCATGGAAGATGTCGCGGATGCGGCGCACTGGATTGAGCACGGCCATGGATCCCTGGGGAATGTACGACACCTCTTTCCAGCGCAGATCGCGCAGATCGCCCGGATTCAGGGAGAGGAGCGCGATCTCCCGGTCATCGAAGCGATAGGTTACCGTGCCATCGACCACGGTCAACGGCGGCTGGTGGGCGCCCAGCAGCACCTTGAGCAAGGTGGATTTTCCGCAGCCGGATTCGCCGGCAATCCCGAAGACCTTCCCCTCTTCTACTGCCAGAGAGATGCCATCGACCGCCTTGACCGTGCGTTCGACGCCGTAGGCGCTGGTCTTGTAATAGGCCTTCAGGTTGGATACTTCCAGGATATTTGTCATCGGCCTACCCCTTGACCTGCATACGGGCAAGACGCGTGCGCGGGTCCAGGTATTCGGTCACGTTGATCGCAACCAGGTAGAAGCCGATCACGATGATGACGGACGCTGCGACGGGCGCAATCAACACCCAGGTGCGGTTGGTAAGCAGCGCCTGATAGTAGTTGCCCCAATAGATCTGCGTGCCGATGCTTTGCGAATTCAGATCGCCCAGGCCCAGGACGGCAAGCGTGACCTCGAACCCGATGGCGAAGAGAAAGCCACTGACCACATCGGCCAACAGGAATGGAACCAGAAAGGGGAGATGCTCGCGGGAGATAATCTTGAAGGTGCTCATCCCGGCGAAGACGCCGGTGTGGGTAAATTCCCGTTCGCGCAGGCTCAAGATTTGGGCGCGATAGCGTTTGGAAGGGTGCGCCCAGTCCAGCAGCCCTAACAAGATGCCCAGGCTCACCATGGTCATCTGTCCGCGCATGATGGCGGCAATAAGGATCACCAGCGGGAGCCGCGGGATGACGATAAAGCTGTCAACCAGAAAGGAGAGAATGCGGTCGGTATTGCCGCCGACATAGCCAGAAAAACATGCCCAAGAAAACGCCGATGCTGCGACTAATGATCACGGCGATGCCAGCTACGATCAGGGTGTTGCGCACGGCAAAGGTCAACATCCAGAAGACGTCCTGGCCGGTCGCCGTCGTCCCCAAAACAAACTCTGCGGACGGCGGCACGTTGCGCTCTACCGCACGCCGATCATCCGGTTCGTAGGGCGAAAAAAAGGAGAGCGCCACCAGGATCAGCACGACGACGACGATGCCGAAGCCAATGCGGAACGATGCGCTGTAGCGGAGCAAGTCGCGTACGATTACCATGTGTTGTTCACTATTTATACCGAATACGCGGGTCAAGGAACGGATAGGTCAGGTCTACGATCAACGACGCGGTTGCAATGCCGATGATGGAGAGCAGCGTAATGCCCATGATCAAGTTATAGTCTGCAGAGATGATGGCGCTATAGAGGGTGTTGCCGAGACCGGGATAGCCGAAGACGACTTCGGTGATCAAGGCCCCGCTGAAGACCAGGCCAAGCGACAGACCCAGGTCGGTTACCTGTGGCAACATGGTGTTGCGGATGAGATAGGAGGTGACGATGCGTCGCTTGGGCAATGCGGCCAGTTCAGCATATTGCATGTAGTCGCTGGACATCTCGGTCGACGCCAGCGCCTTGGCCATGATGAAGCGAAAGGCCGTGCCGCCGATGATGATGGAAAGCGCGGGCAGGAAACTGTGCCGGAATAGGCTGCCAATATAGGCCACGCTGAAGCTCGGTGTGCCTTTGGCCCCGCCGACCAGCGGAAAGATCGGCATGTAATAGGTGAAGAGCATCAATAAAACAAAGGCGACAATATAATATGGTATGGGATAGACGATGATCAGGAGATTTTCCGTGATCCGAGACGACCAACGGTCTGGCGCGTAGGCTGACAACGA
>JAAUPU010000140.1 GCA_012032975.1 Caldilineaceae bacterium
CGAGGATGGCGGGAACACCTTCAATGCGGCGCAACTTGCCGAGCGCCATCACGGCCTCGAAACGGGCGATCGCGGAGTCGTCACCGGCCAGTCGAACCAAACCTTCAAAACGCTTCCTGTGCGGCCGCCTCGCCAAGCATTTTTGCCGCCTGGCCGCGCACCCGGTCGCTCTCGTCGGTGAGCAGTTCGAGCAACGTTCGCAAGGCGGATTCGCGCGCTTTGAAGACCCTGACCTGCCCGGCGAATTCGCGCAGGATCTTGGCCTGATGGGGCACGGTGCCCAAGCCACCGCCCACATAGAAGGTGAAGCCGCGCCGTTTTTCTCCGTCCACCTCGCGAACGCGCGCCAGCAACCCCATATCGTGGAGCTTGACCAGGCCACACGCTTCGTCTTCACAGCCGGAGAACGCGATCTTGACCTTGCGACCAAAATCTTGGGCGTCGTCATGGCCGAGCAGAAATTCGGCCAGCGCCTTGGAATGTGGCGTCACATCAAAGGCCTGGGTATTGCAGACACCGGCCAACGGGCAGGCAGTCACGTTGCGGATGGAGTTTCCGCACGCTTCGCGCGTGGTCACACCCACCGCGGCCAGGCGGCGCATCAGATCGGGCGTGTCGTCGATATGGACATAGTCGAAGTCGTGGAAATCTTGTCGCGTGGTGACATGAAGGATGCCGTCGGCATATTCTTCGGCCAGCTCGGCCAGGACATCCAACTGGTCTGGCGTCATCCCGCCATAGGGGATCTTGATGCGCATCATTCCCGGTGCGTCCCAGTGGGTTTCTGGCCCTTTGGAAAGGTCGCCAGACGGGAAACTTAGGGCCTGAGTTTTGATGCCATCGTGACGCTGGCCATTGTCATACCGTTGACCATAGGCGCCGCGGCGCAGCCTTGTCTCTGCAAAGACCTTCTCGTCGAGCTTGCCCTGGCGCTTCAGCTCCATCTGGCCCTCGAACAGGTCGATCTCGCGGGAGAGCTCCGGCGGCATCTGATCCTGAAGTTCTTCCTTCCACGATGTGGCTCTCATCTAGGTTCTCCTTTGTCCTTCTCTCGCAGACGCTGTTGTTCTGCAGAAAACGGCCATTCTCTTGCAAAGCGATGGGGAGGGTAAAATAAAAACTGCTCATCGCACTTTTGAAGACGACGAGCAGTCTGATTCCTGTTTCTGACCTGTTTGCGGACAATTACTTGTCCTGCGCACCTCTGACCTGATTTCTGGCGACTAGGTCCGAGGCAGCACACAAGGCCAGGCTGAGGGATCGGCTCCTCGCCCTGGACACAAACAGGTACAACAACACAAGCAGAGTTCTGTATTCATGGGCTGGCAGTTTAGGCGCAAAGCGTCCATCTGTCAAATCAACAAATCGCTTTTGAGCATATCGAATCCAGCAGGATGGCGTCGTAGAAATCTGTAGACAGAGCGACCGAAACGCATGTAGGCGTAAGAAAAGAGCCTGGCCCATCATCAGAGGAAGATACGAGGAAGATAGGATGTCAGAAGAGCGTCACGTCTTGGCGATCTGCTTCGATTGCGGCGATACCCTGGTTGACGAGGGGACTGAGGTCAAGAATGGCGCTGGCGCCACACTGCGCGCCGAACTGATCCCTGGCGCAGCATCCACGGTGCGAGAACTGCACCGACGTGGCTATCCATTGGCTTTGGTGGCGGATGGACCACGAGCCACCTTTGAAAACGTCCTCCATCAACATGATCTCTGGCACGAGTTCACGGTCTTTGCCATTTCAGGTGACCTGGGTGTAGAGAAGCCCGCGCCGCAGATCTTTTACCATGCGCTGAATCAGCTACAGATTGCACCAGAGCGATATAACTGCGTCGTGATGATTGGCAACAACCTGGCTCGCGATATTCGCGGCGCCAATCAGCTTGGTTTGATCAGCGTCTGGCTGGACTGGGCGCCTCGGCGTTCCAAAGTGCCAGCCGACGCACTTGAAACGCCTGACCACACTGTGCGCCATCCCCATGAAATCCTTGACCTGATCGAAAGCATAGAGAGGCAACACCTGTGAACCCAGTCCACCGCACCGAACCACGCCAGATCGAGATCGTCTGTCACAAAGGCGCCAACGAATACGCACCCGAAAACACCTACGCCGCGGCCCAACTCTGCATCGACTGGGGCATGGACTTTGTGGAAATCGATGTCAATCGCAGTCACGATGGCATGCACTACATTCTGCATGGCCCAGAGCTGGACGCAACGACCAACGGCAGGGGCCGCATCGACGCGATGCTGGCGGCGGAGATCGACCAGTTGGATGCCGGCAGTTGGTTCGACCCCCGTTTGCCGGCGAGCGCGTGCCGCGTTTGGAGCCATTTCTGCGTTGGATTCAGGGCAAAGCCAAAGTGTTCCTGGATGTGAAATCTGCCGACATTTCCGCACTGATCGAACTGGTCTACACGCTCGGGCTGGAGGATGACTGCTTTTTCTGGTTTGGCAATGCCGACGACGCTCGCCGTTTTCGAGAGTTGGACAACAAGTTGGCGCTGAAGGTCAACGTACACAGCGTTGAAGATGTGCTGGCCGCGGCCAAGGAACTGGCCGCCAACATCGTCGAGGTGAGCCTGCATGACATGAGCCAAGAGATCGTCGACGCATGTCGGAGATGGGGCATCAAGATCATGGTCTATCATCAAAGAAAGAGGCGGACGCATTTCGCGAGATTCTGGAATGGGGTGTGGAGATGGTCAATCTGAACCACGGCGATCTCTTCGCCGCGGTTGAGGCCGACTGGACGCAGGAGAGTCGTAACCATGACAACTGAAAGCGACCTCTCTCACCTGAAGTCGGAGAGCGACATCAACCTTTCCTCGCGGCGAGACGCCTGGATCGCGAACGATCTGAATGACGAGACTCGCGCCCTGCTCGACGCAGACGCACGATACTTTCTGCACCAATCGCTTTCCACCCCCTGTCTCAACGTGATGGAACGCTGCGAAGGCGCCTATATCGAAGATCTCCAGGGCCGACGTTATCTGGATTTCCACGGCAACTATGTACACCAGGTCGGCTTTGGCAACCCCGAAGTCATCAAGGCCATCAAAGCCCAACTGGGCGAGCTTTCCTTCTGCACCCGCCGCTATACCAACCGCGTGGCCGTCGAACTGGCCAAGAAGCTGACCGAGTTGGCGCCGGGCGACTTGAACCGGGTGCTCTTTTGCCCCAGCGGGACCGGCGCGATCGGCATGGCGCTCAAGCTGGCCCGGGCGGCCACCGGTCGCCACAAGACGATCTCCATGTGGGACTCCTTTCACGGCGCCTCGCTGGACGCCATCTCCATCGGCGGCGAGCAGATCTTCCGCCGCGATATCGGCCCTCTGCTGCCGGGGACCGAACACGCGCCACCGACGGACCCGTATCGCTGCCTCTGGGATTGCCACGAGCGGGGCGGCTGTGATCTCAAGTGCGCCAACTACATCGACTACCTGCTGGAAAAAGAGGGCGACGTGGCTGCGGTCATCGCCGAACCGGTGCGCAGTATTCCGGTGATCCCGCGGGCCGAGTATTGGCAGGCGGTGCGCGCTGCCTGCGACCGTCACGGCGCGCTGCTGATCTTCGATGAGATCCCCCACGCACTGGGTCGAACCGGGCGCATGTTTACCTGCGAAAACTTCGGCGTTACACCCGACATTTTGGTGATCGGCAAGGGCTTGGGTGGCGGCATCTTTCCGTGGGCAGCCATCATTGCCCGCGAGGGGCTGAACATCGCCGGTCAGCAGGCATTGGGCCACTACACCCACGAGAAGAATCCGGTGGCGTGCGCGGCTGCCCTGGCCACCATTCGCTACATCGAAGAAAACAGACTGGCCGAACATGCTGCCACACTGGGCGACTACGCGCTGAAGCGGATGCGGGCCATGATGGAGCACCATCCGCTGATCGGCGATGTGCGCGGACTGGGCCTGCTCTTGGGCATGGAACTGGTGCGAGATCGGTCGAGCAAAGCCCGGGCGATGGATGAAGCCGAAGCGGTCATGTATGCCGC
Organism: Caldilineaceae bacterium; assembly: GCA_012032975.1. Next base: position 4,007 of record JAAUPU010000140.1, read on the forward strand.
GCTGCGGCGCGGGTTGAGCTTCAAGGTGACGATGGGCAACGTCATCGGGCTGACGCCCGCGCTGGTGATTACACAGGAGGAATTGGCCCATGGGTTGGATATTCTTGACGCTGCTCTGAGGGAGGTCGCAGCCAGCTCGCCCGGTCCGAAAAATTCGTTTTGACACCCGCAACCCCCCATGCTATCATCAGCCTGAGATCGTGAACACCTCACGAGGCAGAATTCATAGCCCTCTTGTCTGCCCAATTCGCGGTCGCCTTCATACTCGGTCAGCAACCGTGTCAGCGTTCTGCCGCATCCGACCGTTCGCCTCAACATCTATATCTATGATCGCAGCATCTATGATCGCAACGTTAAATCGTCGCACAAGCGCGCTTAACAAACTCCATCTATCGTAGATTCCCAGTGGAGCATCCCTGCTTCTGTAGATCTAAACCAGACAAAGGAGAACAAGATGGTACATCCTAGGCGAGTATGGATCGTCGCACTATTGCTCTTGGCGATGTTTGTCTTCGCGGCCTGCGGCGGTGGTTCCGATGCAGCGCCAGCACAAGAGGCCCCTGCCGAGGCAAGCGGCGCGCAGGAGGCTGCGCCCGCACCCAGCGCGGACGGCGGCTGTCCAGCCGTGACCGTGGCCGACCCGATGGGCGTGTCACTTGGCGACAATTTGCGCCAATATGAACTGTCCGAATTCCAGGAACTGGCCGGCTGTGAACTCAGCTTCAGCGAAAATCCCAGCATCGCCGATCTGAACGCGCTGATCACCGGCAACCCGGAACTGCCAGCCGTAGCCAACCGGTTGCCGGCCGAACCGCTGGTTGTGGCGCCCTTCGACCAGATCGGCGTCTACGGCGGCGTCCTTAACGGCCTTTCCAATGCGACCGAAGCGGGCACCTCCGATCTGTTGAGTGTGCGCCACGTCAACATGGTGCGCTATGGCCACGACTTCCAGACCATTGTGCCCAATATTGCCAAAGGCTGGGAATGGAACGACGATTTCACCGAGTTGACCTTCTTTCTGCGCGAGGGGCACAAATGGTCCGACGGCGCACCGTTCACCGCCAACGACGTGGTTTTCTGGGCCAATGACTTGATCCTCAATCCAGAGGTCTATCCAGAAGCACCCGGTTGGGTGACGTTCACCAGCGTCGAGGCGCCAGACGATACGACGGTCAAGTTTACCTTTGCTGCGCCCGCGCCGGGCATCCTCAGCTTTCTGGCCACAACCTACATCCAGCCCTTCCAGCCTCAACACTTTTTCGAGATGAAGATGGAAGAGAGCGGCATGAGCCTGGCCGAGGTCGCGGAGATCTATTATGGCGGCAGTGACTGGAAGGATGTGCCTTCGCCTCTGCTCAGTGGCACGGCAGAAGACGTGTTGCCCACCCTCGAATCTCACATCCTGGTCGTGGAGTCAACCGAGGGACGCCGACTGGTGGCGAACCCCTACTTCCACATGGTGGATACAGCCGGCAATCAACTGCCCTACATCAACGAGATCGATGAACTGTACATTCCCGACAAAGAGGTTCGCAATCTGAAGATCACCAACGGCGAAGTCGATTACAAAGTCCAGTCGATCTTCATCGACGATTTTCCGCTCTACAAAGAGAATGAAGGCAACGGCGCCTATGCCGTATCGCTGGGCAATGCAGTCGGCGAGACCGTCTTCTACGGCTTTAATCTCAACCATCTGGACGAAGGTCTGCGCGAGATATTCGGCGACCTGCGCTTCCGCCAGGCCATGTCGTTAGCGCTCGACCGCGCCGAGATCGTGGAGATCATCTATCTGGGCCAGGCCACGCCGATTCAGGCCACACCCGCCGACCCCAACACGGTTGACTTCGTGACGGAAGCCCACAAGAGTGCCTTCATCGACCACGACCCCGATGCCGCCAATGCGCTGCTGGACGAGATGGGCCTGCTCGACGTCGATGGCGATGGCTTCCGCGAACGACCGGACGGTTCCAGCCTCACCGTCCAGCTCCAGTATGCAAATCAAGGCGGTCCCGTCAAACTGCACGAGCTGACAAAGAGCTACTGGGAGGCCGTGGGCATCCGCGCCCAGTTGAAAGAAGTGACCTCCGACGAGTATCGCGATGCGGCCAACTCGAACCAGCACGACCTCGCCACCTGGCTCTTTGACAGCACTGCAGGCGCCTACATCGTCATCGGCTCGGAGATGTTATTGCCGCCCTTCGGCGAACCGTTCAATCCCGGCATCGCCTATCTCTGGGAAGAGTGGGTGAAAACGGATGGCGCTTCTGGGCTTGAACCCCCGGCCGATGTGCTGGAACTATACGACCGGGTCGCCGAATTCCAGACCAAGGTGCTGGGCAGCCCGGAAAGCAGCGCGGCCGGTGAGCGCATCGTCGATATCCATGTGGACAATCTTTGGAAGATCGGCACGGCCGGTGAGATCAAGGCGCCGATCATCCATCACAACAACCTGGGCAACTTCGGTCCCTATTCGGTAGTTAGCTATGACTACTATCGCGCCTATCCGATGACGCCCCAGCAATGGTTTTTGAGCGAATAGATCTTCAGCGTTCAAAGCTGATGGGAGCCACGGGAGCCAGCCTCAGCGCTGGCTCCTGCTCTGCCATTCGTATGAAAGCGCATTCATGATCCGTTTTATCTCCCAACGTTTTCTAGGCATGATCCTGACCATGTTCCTGGTCTCGATCATGGTTTTTCTGATCATGGAATTGCCACCGGGCGACTATGCCACGCGCTATGCGTTTCGCAAGTTTTCCGGCTCCGGCACCAACATCACCGAGGCCGACATCCGCAACATTCGCGCCGAACTCGGCCTGGATCGGCCGGCCTGGGAGCGATACTTCACCTGGATCGGCGGCATCGTCACCCGTTTTGATTTTGGCGAGGCCTTTGCCTTCGAGACATCGGTCAACAACGTGATCGGCCAGCGCATCTGGTTGACAGTCGCCATTCTTTTCTCGACGCTGATTGTGACCTATCTGGTCGCGATCCCCGTGGGCATCTATGCCGCGGTCCATCGCCACTCTGCGGAAGATTACGGCCTCACCATCTTTAGCTATCTGGGCCTGGCA
>JAAUPU010000141.1 GCA_012032975.1 Caldilineaceae bacterium
ACGCTGCTGCCTGCTACGATCACGGGCGAGGAGAAGGCTTGGCCAGCTTCTGGGCGCGATGGCCAGGCGAATTGCACCGGTGGATTGGGGCGTGCGGGCACATTTGCTCTGTTCGATGGGTCATACCGAACCAGAGGAAAGTCGCCCGGTGGAACAGCGGTTGCCGATGGAATCGGCGTCACGTTCGCGGCCAACGGCTGGATTGGCAACCACTGTACGTCGTTGGGATTGATCTCCTCCGGGGCGCCGTCCGCCAGTTCGTTGCCTTGTGCCCTTGCGTAGGCTTGGCGCACCCAACCCAGTTCGTTGTCTACGCAGCAGACATAGACCCATTCCCCTGAACGGTCCCGGCCATGCAGCTTCACCTCGGAATCGCCGGCAATGCTGACGGTTTGAGAATAGAAATTTGATGGGCCGGCGCGCAGATTCACCCCCTCGGACCGGGTCTTGGCCTTGAGACTGCTGACGGCATAGATTGGCGTGGCAGTCGCCGGAACAGGTGTGTTTGTTGGCGGATCAAAGGTCGGGATGGCCGTCGGTGTGACTGTGGGCGTATCGGTGGGAGGGGGTGCAAACGCGGTCGGTGTAGGCGTGTCGGTTGGTTGCACGACAGGCGTCTGGGTAGGTGTGGGCGACGGTGTTTCGCTTGGCGCAACGGCAGGGATTAGGGTCGGTGTAGTGGTTGCAGTGGGCGCGGGCGGCGTCGGTGAAGGTGCTGTTGTGGCAGGGGATTCATTGCTGATGATCGGCAGATTCAGCGTGGTGCCGGTCCCTGGTTCGGTCCCTGTGCCGATCGGCGTGGTGATGGCGGTTGATTCGCCAGCGCTTGTCGTCACAGCGACAGATGTTTCTGCAGCCCTTGTCACGGAAGGCGTCAATCCGTCGATCACGATCTGCGCAACACCCTCCGCCGTTGCAGAGGGCGGCGACTCGGTGAGCGCGGGCGGTGTTGCCAATGGCGAGTCAATCGCCGGGGAAGCCGGTAGGGATGGCGTCGATTGGCCCTTGCTGCCCATGGCAACTCGAAAGGCCTCCTGGGTTACGATATCTTCGGCCACCCGAGTGGCGCGGAAATCCGCGGTTGCGGTAGCTCGCGGCGCATAGGTTGCAGTAGGCGTTGGCGTGGGTGCGAATGCAAGATCACCCTCAAGCGTCCAGACCATCATACCTACGCCCATCAAAAGGACGATAGCAACCAAAAGACCAATGGTAAGAATATCAATCGCACGCCACTTGCGAGAAACCCGTCGCGTCCGTGCGCGGAGTGGGTTGGAGATCGGCTGTCGGGGTCTGTTCGGTCGAAGCGGTGAGGGACTTTGCATGGATTGATTCTATCAACAAAGCGAAGCGCAGCAAAAACGAACCTATTTCAGCCAGAGAGCGACATGGGCCACTTGTCGGCGCGCCGATTGGCTGGCTTGCGTTTTCAGGGCCACAGCTTATAATTTTAATCAGCGCTAAATATGGCGTAAGTGGGGTCACAGAGCCTGTGTAGCATTCTGGAGTACGCTTTGCGACAACCATGATGACCCCGGCTTCTTTTGGAACGCCGTGGGACAAGATTCGAAGTCTGCCGTGAACTGGGTTCGATCCACGCTTGTCACTTGGACATTGGCAGATAAGCATTGATTGCGAAAAGGTCTGCTGAATGATCTCATCCGAGAAGTCAAAGGTGATGAATAAGCATAGCACGTCCGAACGGTGTGCAAACGAACGGTGTGCAAACGAACCAGTTGCTATCACCGTCTATGTCGCTGCCCACTGCCCAACCTGTGATTATGCGCGTGAGGTCGCCAGGTCGATCCGCGAAGAGTACCCCCGGGTTCAAGTACAGCTCGTTGATGTCGAAAACACGACCGAAGTGATTCCAGAGACGGTCTTTGCGACGCCAACCTACCTGTTAAATGGACGCGTCTGGTCGTTGGGAAACCCATCAGCCCAAAAGATTACCGAGAGTTTAGGCCCGCTTGTCAATGGCTAGGTCTACAGAAAGAGGATAGGAAACAAATGGCGACTGGCAACGGCACGACGTCCACAACCCAACCGGCTCAGAAGATGCGCTACCTCACGGAGTTGGCGGTCTTTCAGGATCTTTCCCCACGGGAGATGGAGGAACTCAACCGCATCACAACGATGAGCAACGTCGCCAAAGGGCGCGTTTTCTATCGGCCTGAAGAGCCCGGTGAGGTGCTATTTATTCTGAAGGAGGGCCGGGTGCAGCTCTATCGCATCAGTCCCGAAGGCAAAAAACTGGTCATCACAACCTTGGGCGCCCACACACTGTTCGGTGAAATGGCCCTTCTGGGCGCCAAGATGCACAATACGTTTGCAGAGGCGGTGGACGACTGCCTGATCTGCGTCATGAGTCGTACGGACCTGGAGCGGCTGATCTTGAACAAGCCACAGGTGGCATTGCGCATTCTCGAGATCACAGGCAAACGGCTGCGCGAGGCAGAAGAGCGGCTCGAAAACATGGCGTTCAAGGGCATCCCGGCGCGCTTGGCAAGCCTGCTGTTGCGCCTCGCCGAAGAACAGGGCGGCAACGAGATTGTTGGATTGACCCACCAGGACTTGGCGGAAAGCGTGGGCACCTATCGGGAAACCGCTACCCAGGTGTTGAACGATCTCAAATCCCAGGGGTTGATCGAGATCGGTCGTAAGCGCATCAACATTCTCAATGCCGATGGGCTGATGGAAGTGGCAGAAACGTAAGCCCGAACTTAAGCCCGAACCCATGAGTGGCGAATAGATTGATTTTTCGCAGACAGTTGACAATTGGCGCAAACGCAAGTAAAATCGCACCTGAGTCAGTTTGTGTGTTTTGTCACAGAATGATGTGAGAGGTAGAATCTGTCCTGATCTTTCGTCAACCGGACGGGCTTGGACGAGACCTCTGGCACCTGTCTCTGACATTTATCTCTTTCATCACCGCCAAGTCATTATTCTGAAACGACGGTCATCGACAATCAGTTGAGGAGGTTCGCTACATGACCCATGTGATCTTCGACCTGTGCATCCGAGACGGTGCCTGTGTAGAAGTATGTCCGGTAGAGTGTATCATCCCCGGTATTCCTGAAGAGGAATGGCCCTGGTACTATATCGACCCAGAAATTTGCATCGACTGCGGGGCGTGTGTGCCCGGAGTGTCCGACCGAGGCAATTTTGCCCGAAGAGGATCTGCCGGAAGAGTACGCCTACACGACCGAGTTGAACGCACTCTACTTCACCGATGGTCCCGGCTACAAAGCCCTGGAAATGATCGAGTAGAGCCTGTTGGGAAAGGATAAAAACCTCTGCTACGGCGGAGGTTTTTTTTGTTGTTCTAGACATCTGTGCCTGTCACGCTTGTGGAGAGGCGCGGAAAGGGGAAATCATATGAGTGAAGAAATCAGCTTGATCCAGCCCGATTGGACAAGTGTCCAGCGTGCATTGGTCATCATGGCCCACCCAGATGACCCGGACTTCACCTGTGCGGGCACGGTGCTGCAAATGGCGCGTCAGGGCATCAATGTAACCTACATGATCTTGACCAATGGGGATAAGGGCAACCACAATCCGGAAATCACGCGCAACCAGTTGATTGCCATGCGCAAGATCGAACAACGCAAGGCGGCGGACGTTTTGGGAGTGGGGCAGGTTCTATTTATGGGGGAAGAGGATGGATTCCTGCGACCAACCCGAGAGTTACGCAAGCGCGTGACCCGTGAGATCCGTCGCATCCGGCCTGAGCTGATCATCTGCCCACATCCCGATCGGTACCTGGTGGGCGAAGGGTACATCAATCACCCAGACCATCGTAATGCTGGGTTGGTAGCGCTGGAGGCAATTTTTCCCGCCGCGGACAATCCGATGTTCTACCCAGATATGGCCGACGAAGGCTATCTTCCTCACAAGATCAGCCAGCTCTACGTGGTTGGCCACGATGCGCCGAATATCAAGATCGACATTACGGACGATGTTGAGCAGAAAGTCCAGGCCATCCTCTGCCACACAAGCCAGATTGCCAATCCAGAAGAAGCACAGGAGCGCTGGCGCGAACGATGGGGAGAAAACCAGCCCGACGGCACCTTCCGCCATTTCGAGCGTTTCAAGGGTATGACATTTGGCGGCAGATAGGCTGCTCTTCTGATTCGGCTAGACCATCGCATCCTGTAGCCAGGCGCGATGTACGAACCAGAGATCGGTCGCCGGATCCCAACGCAGTTCAAAGGCGTTGTTGTCTACCGCTTGAACCAGGAACAGCGCCACGTCTTGCCTTCAACCCGCTCCTCCCACTGCCGTCCGATATCGGCGACGTAGCGTGTGCGATCGCGCCATAAGAATGACGTAGGCTGGATCTCGCCGTTGTTCATCTGGCGGACCAGCGTGTCGGTCTGTTCGTCTACAAGGACTTCTTTTCGCATTGTTGTTTGCTCAACCTTTCTCGCCTGCGGCTCTGGTCGAAAGATAGGCGCTGACCATTTCCAGCGCCGCGTGTGCGCTCAACAATTTGTTGCCGCTTCGTCCGCGTCCCAGAGAAAACGTTCGCCTCTTTCATAGCCATCAGCCGTGCTGACATGAATGTGAACGGTGCCGACCGGTTTCTCCGGCGAGCCGCCTCCCGGTCCTGCAACGCCCGTCACTGAGACCGCGACATGCGCGTTGTAAAGGCGGCGAGCGCCCTGGGCCATCTGGCGTGCGACAGCAAAACTGACCGCTCCCTCAGCCATCAGCGTCTGGTGTTCGACCCCCAGCACCGCTTCCTTTGCCGCATAACTATAGACGATAGCGCCCCCGGCAAAGTAATCAGAGCTGCCGGCTATCTCTGTAACCAGATGCCCGATCAGGCCGCCTGTGCAACTCTCCGCCGTTGCCAGCATCATTCCCTGGCTGGCCAGCTTCCGACCAACAGCCCTGGCCAATTCGATCACTTCTGCTTCCGTCACCTGTGTCAATTGGCTTCCTCCGCCTTGAGCTGATTTCCTGTTATCATTCCTACTGAGTTCTTGGCCTTCCCATTCAGCCGCCATCCAATGCACATGATGCGCTGATCTCCGCGGCGGGTGAAGATGACCACGCCCGCGCGCCCGAGGCGCGTCAACTTCAGGCGTGCGCGCAGTTGCTCTGGCTCTACCGGGAATCCGCGCTTTTTTAGCTCCACCTGGTTGAACTGTAGCGCCTGCAAACGTCGGTTGAGTAGCTTCAAACTATAGCCGTGAACCTCCTCGATCCAGAATGCCTGGGCGTAGGGGGTCGGCTGCCAACGGTTTGCAACCAGGTATGCGATCTGCGGGTCGAAGAGATGTGCGTCCAATTGTGCGCACAGTTCGGCAAACGCGCCTGCCCGAATCACTGCGGGGTCTGGCTCGTACAAGACCATGCCGGCCTCCAAAACACGTGTCGGAGGGGGCGCGCCGTCTGACCGGAGCAGATGCCAGCGACTGTCGACAAAGACGCTGGCCCGTCTCTCGGCCTGGCCTTTCTGACCAAACCAGAGTACAGCTTCTTTGCACACGCCCTCGTGGCTGACAAACTCGACCGAGCAATCCGGCCGGCAATTCCTGGTCGGAGACCCCCGGCATCACCTTGACGGCCACCACCGGAATTTTCTCGGCCAGCGAAAGCAACAGTGGTAGTGGTGGTTCGATCTCGTAGAGTGAGAAAAGCCGACGCTCGCCAGACCGCCGCGCCGGGTCTGCGTAGGCGGCAGAAGCAGCAGGCAACCGACCAGCGAGCAGCTCTTCCGTCCAGTCGGCCAGTCGAAACTCGATGCGCCCCGCGAGATCCAGCGCAGCCGCATTGGCTTGGGCAAGTCGAAGGCGGACAGGGTCGCGCTCGTAGGCGATGACTGGCCGAAACTGGGCCAAGGCCAGAGTGTCCCCACCAATACCGCATCCCAAATCCAAAATTGGCCCGTCGCCGATGTTTTCAGAGAGTCGCTCTGCGCGGTGCAAGGCGACGGGCCAAGCCGTGGCCTGCTCCAGGGCGATCGGTGTGAAGAAAAGCCGTTCCGCCTGGGGAAATTTGGCGGCGGCGCGGCGTCTCAATCGCGCCAATGTCACGAGTGCGCCCGCTTCATTGGGAAGAAACTGTTTCCGCAATTCGGTCAGCAGTGGGAGTGTGTTTGCCTCGCTCAAATCAGCGCTGCGAAGGAGGCCAAGCGCTTCGCTGCCTTTGGACGATAGCAGGCAGTCTACCGCCAACTGGTCCCAATCAGAGGTCGAGTCCTGTGCATTTGAAGTGGTGTTGCGATTCTGCTGCCGCATCTTACGGGCGATTATAGAGCCGCGCCGCAATAGTGAGCAAACATCCTGCTGAAATGGTCAACGTTGTCGTACGATTTCAGCGCCGCGAACCGGAAGTCGTCGGGCAACTGTAGGGGTGGCAAGCTTGACGAAAGTGTCGGCAAAAGCTAAGATAAGTGCCACTATTGCTTGTGCGAAATTGCACATAACATAACGTGCGGATGGGTCAGCCTGGCTACCTGGAGGCACACTGAGTTCTTCGGACAGGAAGGAATACTATGAGCGTACACCAGGAATCGTTGGACATCACAAAGCCGGTTGAGCAGGTGGAAAATCCGCCGGATTTGGAATATTCGGCTGTACGCAACGATTCGTTGGCGATGTTTGGGGCAGCCATTGGCGGGGCTGTGTTGGGCATGTTGCTGACCTTGCTGATCTTGGCCATCATCAATGGCGGCACACTCAGCTTCACAGGTGGCGAGCGACTAGCGGTTTTTGAAGCTCAGCTTGCGCGCATCGACGAGAACGTGAATGCAGTGGCCTACAACGTGGATGTGGTTGCCCAGCAGACAGCAGCCATCCAGGATGATGTGGTCAAATCGACCGCGGCCATGCAAGGTGAGATCGAAAGTCAAAATGTCGCGATTGCAGCGTTGGATCAGGCGATTGTCAGCCTTGACCAAACTCGCCAGCAGTTTGACGTTTTTGTCACCGCCCTTGCGGATGCCATGAATACAGTCCAGGAGTCGATGAACGCAGTTGCCGTTGACGCAGTTGCCGCTGACGACGCCGCTGGCAGTGCATCGGCTGGCCCATCGCCGGCAATTCAAAACGGGATCGATCTG
>JAAUPU010000142.1 GCA_012032975.1 Caldilineaceae bacterium
CCGGCTGGGCGCTGCTCGGCGCGGCGATCGTCCTCGGCAGCCTCGTGCTGTCGCGCACCGGCGGGCTCGCCGAACCCGTCGCCGACGGCGACATTCCCCGCAATCGCACCATGGTTGTGGCGGATATGAGTCCGTATGGCCCTCCCGAGATGTGGAGTCCGTACAATCTGGGCGGCACCCACCAGCAGGGTATTGCGTTGTTCCACGAGCCGCTGGTCTTTGCCGATATGCTGGACGGTCACGAATATCCGTGGCTGGCCGAAAGCTGGGAGTATAACGACGACGCCACCGAGATCACCTATCATCTGCGCGAGGGCGTCACGTGGAGCGATGGCGAGCCTTTCACCGCCGATGATGTCGCGTACACGCTGAACACGCTGCGCGATTTGGGCAGCGAGGTCAGAACCGGTGGCGTCTATCAGACCTTTGTGAAGGAAGCCGAGGCCGTCGACGATCTGACGGTCAAGATCAGCTTCAATGGGCCATCGCCCCGCTTCCACGATGAGGTGATCGTTTCCAAGGGCGATATCGGCACATTTATCGTCCCTCAGCATATCTGGGAGGGGCAAGACTGGGCCGAATACACGGCCTACAATGATGGCGCCGGGCCAGTGTCCACGGGTCCTGGCGCTTCTCGTTCGCCGACGATCACGCGACGCATTATCGACCGTGTGAAAACCTGCGACGAGTGGTGGGCCTGCCGCACCGGCTTTGCCGAGTTGCCTGAGGTCGAACGCTTCGTACAGGTCGCCATCGCCGACCAGCAGGGCCAGGCGACTGCCCTGATCCGCAACGAGATCGACCAGACCCATGACCTGCGCGTCGACCTCATCGAGAAGATCCTGGAAGAGAACCCGGACGCCACCACCTGGACTGGCCGTGAAGGTCCCTATGGCATGGTCTCCTGGTGGCCAACCATTTTGCACCTGAACAACCAGGACAAGCATCTGAGCAACCCCGATGTGCGTTGGGCGATCAACCGCTACGTCGATCGTGCCAAGCTGATCGATTTCGCCTTCGACGGCAATGGTCAGGAGTCTGTCTGGCCCTTCCCGCCCTTTAAGGGCCTCCAGGCCAGCATCGACAATCTGGCCGATCTGGACGCCGAATATCAACCGGGCCTTTACGATCCGGCCGATGGCGATGCGCGTCTGACCGCTGCCGGTTACACGAAGAATGCGGACGGCATTTGGGCCGACGCCGAGGGCGATACGATCAAGTGTCCCATCGCCAGCCTGCCCCACTTCTCGGACTCTGGCCCGGTTCTTGCCGAAATGTTGAAGCAAAGCGGCATTGACGCCTCCTACTCCGAACCGCCAGATGTCGGTGGCCAACTCTCTACCGGCGACTACACCTGTGGTCTCTTCGGTCTGAGTGGCGCCATGTCAGCCAGCCTCTATCGCAGCCTGCTTGCCTTCACGACCGGCAATACAGCCAACTGGTACCAGTATTCGAATCCAGACTATGACGCCCTCGTGGCCGAGTTGGCAGACACAGCCGACGAGGCGAAAGCACGCGAGTTGGAAGCAGCCGCCATGGAAATTTGGCTCAACGACATGCCGTCGGTCAACCTGTTGCAATTCTATAACCGGACGGCCAACAATGGCCATTACTGGTCGAACTGGCCCTCGACGGTCACCGATCCGTACATGAACGGGATTCACATGCACACGGGCTTCCCGTACACCTTGCTGCAACTCAAGGCAACGGATGCACCCTAGCGTTTAGGTTGCTCGTACCACCGGTCTCCGGTGAAGCACGGTATTCCCGTGCGCACACAGTGCGGGCACGGGAAGTTTTTTAGAGAAGAACCCCGCGTCAGCCCTGTCCTATACCCTGTCCCAGATCGTTGGCATCCAATGACATTCGACTATTTTATCAGGCGCCTTTTCCAGTTCTTCCTCATTGCTTTTCTGGCCGCGACGATCAACTTCTTCTTTCCACGCATGTCTGGCCAGGATCCTATCAAGCAAAAACTGATCCAGCTTCAGAGCCAGGGCGTGAACGTATCGAGTGAGGAAGTCGCCGGCTTGATCGAGACCTACAACGCCAAGTTTGGGCTGGACCAACCTTTGTGGCGCCAATATCTGAACTATCTCGGCAACATGGCTCGGCTGGACTTTGGGGTTTCCATCTCAAATTATCCGTCCACGGTCCTATCCATGCTGCGGAGGGCGATTCCGTGGACGGTGGGGCTGCTTTTGGTTGCGACCCTGATCAGCTTTACCATTGGCACCGTCGTCGGCGCATTGCTGGCCTGGGGCAAAGCGCCCTATTTCTTACGTGTGATCTTTCCTGCCTTTTTACCTTCTCGGCGGTGCCGTTCTATCTGATGGGCATCATTCTGCTCTATATCTTCGCCTTTCAAATTCCTATCTTTCCTCTCTTTGGCGGCTTCAGCACGGAAAAGATTCCCGAGTTTAGCGCAGACTTTGCCTTCGACATTGCCCACCATTCGGTTCTGCCGGCGTTGGCCATCATTTTGGCGCAGGTGGGCTTCTGGGCCATGGGCATGCGCTCGATGATGGTTACCATTCAAGGTGAGGACTACATGCTCCAGGCAGAAGCAAAGGGGCTAAAGGGACCGCGCATCTTCTATCGCTATGCCATGCGCAACGCGATTTTGCCCCAAATTACGGGGTTGGCTCTTTCGTTGGGCACCATCATTTCAGGCGCTATCCTGGTCGAAGTCGTCTTTGGCTATCCCGGCGTAGGCAGCGTCCTGTTGCAGGCTGTACGTGGCTTTGACTGGTTTGTGATCCAGGGCATCGTCTTCCTGATCATTCTCTCTGTGGCCTTCTCTATGTTGGTGATCGATCTCATCTATCCTCTGCTAGACCCGCGCATCAGCTACAGGAGAGAGTAGCGTGACTGAAATGGACGGAACGATCGCGCCTGCAAGCCAGATGGCAGCCATTGACCCGGAGCCAGTCTCCCCATCCAGCAAAACCCGGAATTTTTTTCTCTATCTGCGGCGTAACCCGGCGTTGATCGCCGGCGCGCTGCTTTTGCTGCTCATCGCTCTCTTTGTCATCGTTGGGGCCATGGTGACAGACCCCGAAGACGCCAAGCCACTTTCATACCGACCTAGCCAAGAGCCTTCCGCCGAACATTGGTTGGGCACCGACCGCTTGGGCAAAGACATCCTGGCGGTCATGGTGGAAGGCACGCCGCAGACCATCCGCATTGGCCTGATTGCCGGAACCATCGGTGTGGCCATCGGCACGATACTCGCCTTCTTCAGCGGCTATTATGGCGGCAGGTTTGATACGGTGACCAAGTCCACGGTGGACATCCTGCGCACGGTCCCGGCATTGCTCGTGTTGGTGATCATCGCGATTTCGATCCCTGGCACGATGTCTGTCGAAATGATGGCCCTGATCGTGGCCGCGCTCGCCTGGCTCGGACCCACGCGCGTGCTGCGTTCCCAGGTGCTGGTCATCCGGCAGCAATCCTATGTTGAACTGGCCCGTTTCACCGGCATGAGCGGTCCCGAGATCATCATCAAAGAGATGATGCCCAACCTGATGCCCTTCATCGTCGCAGTCTTTATCACCGCCGTCTCCGGCGCGGTTCTGGCGTCGATTGGGTTGGAAGCGCTCGGTCTCGGCCCGTTCGAGGCCAACACGCTGGGCATGACCGATCTACTGGAATATCTGGTATGCATCGTTTGATCAACGGCTGGTGGTGGTGGTGGGCGCCCCCCATCGTGGTCATCGTCATGCTCTTTGTCGGCCTTTTTCTCATCTCTCAGGGCCTGGATGAATGGGCCAACCCACGGCTCAGGAAGCGCGTCTAATGGCTGAATTGACCCATGCAACCGGCACAGAATTGACTGGCACAGAATCGGCTGGCCCGGTTCTGCAAGTAAACGATCTGCATGTCCACTACGAAACCGCGGACGGCGCGGTAAAGGCCGTCAGCGGCGTCAATTTGACCCTGCACGCCGGCGAACGCCTGGCGCTGGTCGGCGAATCTGGCTGTGGCAAGACGACCCTGGCATTGGCCCTCATGCGGCTGACCCGACCACCGGCCAGAATCGTCCAGGGCGAGGTGATCCTCGATGGTCGCGATCTGCTCAAGCTGAGTGAAGAAGAGATGCGGCTGGCCCGGCTCGACGACGTCTCGCTGGTCACTCAGGCCGCCATGAATGCGCTCAACCCGGTCATGCGCATCGAAGACCAGATCATCGACGGGCTGGAAGACCATGGCTACGAGTACAGCAAAGCCGAATTTCGCGAGCAGATCTACTCATTGCTGGAGCATGTGGGTCTGGATGCAAGCGTGGCCCGCATGTATCCCCACGAGTTGAGCGGCGGCATGAAGCAGCGCGTCGCCATGGCAACCGCCACCGCGCTCAAGCCCAAGCTGATCATCGCGGACGAGCCGACAGCGCGCTGGATGTGGTTGTGCAGCGCCAGGTGATGACCACGTTGGGACGGCTCCAGAAGGAGACCGGCGCGGCGGTGATTCTCGTGGGCCACGACATGGGCTTGATCGCACAGTTTGCGGACCGGGTGGGCGTGATGTATGCCGGCAAATTGGTGGAGCTGGTGCCGATCCGACAGATCGTCGAAGAGCCGCTCCATCCCTATTCAGAGTTGCTGCTTCAGAGCGTGCCTGGCCTGGGTGAAAAACGCGATCGCCTCGTTGGCATTCCGGGGGATGCCGCCACGCCTGGTGAATCTGCCCCCCGGCTGTCTCTTTGCGCCACGCTGCCCCAGGGCAATGGACCATTGTGTCCAGGTCACGCCAGAATTTGAATTGATGGACGATGGACGGCAGGTTGCCTGTCACCTCTATTCCGAACCGACCGTGGGTGAACGTCAACTGGAGGCTGGCGCGTGACGGCAATTCTCGAACTCAAGCACGTTTCAAAGGTCTTCAGCAGTGGCACATTTACCAAGCGCCGCACAGTGGCGGTAGAGAATGTCTCGCTCTCTATCCCCTCGGACGCATCGACCATGACCGCGGTCGCGGGCGAGAGTGGCAGCGGAAAGACAACCCTTTCGCGCCTGCTCTTGGGTGTGACGAGACCCAGCTCTGGCCAGGTCCTCTATGATGGCAACGAATTGGCGACCATTACCGGCAAACAGCGCAAACGTTTTCTGCGCGATGTGCAGCCGATCTACCAAGATCCCTTTGGCGTCTACAACCCATTCTACAAGGCGGACCATCTGCTCTTCGCTGCGGTCGCCAAATTTGATCTGGCCGAGACGGAGCAGGCAGGGCTTGCGCTGGTCAAGGAGGCGCTGGAGACGGTTGGGCTGCGTCCAGAGGAAGTTTTGGGCCGCTTTCCCCATCAGTTGAGCGGTGGCCAGCGGCAGCGGATCATGGTGGCGCGCGCGCTGCTTCTCAAACCCCGTGTGATCCTGGCGGATGAACCGGTCTCCATGGTGGATGCTTCGCTGCGCGCCACCATTCTGGAAAGCCTGCGTGCGCTGAACCGGGACTTTGGCATTTCGATCCTGTACGTCACCCATGACCTGACGACCGCCTACCAAATCTGCGAGAATATCATCGTCATGTATCAAGGGGCGGTGGTCGAGGCCGGCGCGGTTGAAGAAGTAATTCTGAACCCCAAGCATCCCTACACCCAGCTTCTGGTCAATTCGATTCCGCAGATGAGCGCAGTGCGCGATTGGGAGCGGGACGAAGAGGAAGGGGTCGCGGTCGCCGGTCAGATTCTGGACGAGTCGCGGCAATCAACCGGCTGCAAATTTGCCAATCGTTGTCCCGCCGCGATGGAAAAGTGCTGGAGCGACCCGCCGGAACTGTTTCGCACAGATCACGCGCGGGTTGTGCGCTGCTTCCTACATGAAGACCAGCCGGTATTTGCGGAAGGTGACATCTCGAAGATCTTCCGCGCGCCGGCGCCAACCCAGTAAGGCCACAGCAGGAAAATACACTGAGAATGGGAGGTCTGATGCCCAAAGTGAACTGGGGTGTAAGCGTGGCGTTGGCGGTGGGTATTGGCGCGGCGGTTGGGGTTGCGCTGGATGATATGGCGGTGGGCATTGGCGTTGGGGTTGCCATTGCCGTCGTGCTCTTCTTTGCTGGGCGTCGTCAGGCAAAAAAGGGGGATGGCTAGCTGGAGAGCTTGCGGCGCAGATGGGGTCTGCGCCAAGTCAGAGCGTGCTGGTCGCCGACAGTTTTTTCTCCACCAACTCCTGACCCGATTCGCTCTCTACCTGCTCTGGCGTGAGTTTTAGGATCCCCAAGAGCACCAGGGCGTCGTGGGCCATCAAGAATTTCTTGTGGTAGGGCTGGTCTTTGTTGTAGCCGGCGCGAATATCTTCGGGGGTCATGACGCCGCCATCGAGCATCCCCATCATCTCGGTGAAGCCTGGATAGCCGCGATAGCCGAGCGCCTGACGGATCTCCCAGGCCACCGTGGCGCTCTTGCTGCTGTTCTTCGCCACAACGTCGCCCAGCTTTTTGGCTTCCTTGCGTTTGGTTGCATCCAGCTTCTCCGGTTGAGCCTCCTGCAGCTCCTGCCCTTCGCCGCCTCGTTCCTCGGGCGTCTCATCCTGTTTCTTGCCTGTGCCCCAAACCCGGCCATAATCGCCAAGCTGCCAATCATCAACCTTGTCTGGATCCTCCGGCTGCCGATCCAGCGGCTCCTTGATATTGTCAAAGCTCTGTTTGGCCGTCTCCAGACCCAGTTCCTTTGCCTTGCGCTTCTTCTTCTTGTACTTCGTGTAGAGTTTATACGCGACCAGGCCGCCCACGGTCGCAGCGGACGCAATCCCGATGGCCCAACCGACGGGGTTGGAACCGATCACCAGCGCGCCGGCAGCGATACCCAGCGCGCCGCCGATGACTTTGAGCGCGTTGAGCGCGAGTTTGGCCTTTTCACGGTCCTTGATGCGTGCGCGCCACTTATCTCCCTCTGGCGAGAGCATCTGTTTGCTGCTGCGCAAGCGCCACAGTTTGTTGGCTGCTTTGCCTCCCCGCCAGCCGCCCATCGCCGCCGTAACAGAGCCGCCGACGATGCCAGAGAAAAAACACGTCATGCGCGTTCAGGTGGTTCGCGCCCATTGCCGCGCGGCGCAGAATCA
>JAAUPU010000143.1 GCA_012032975.1 Caldilineaceae bacterium
CAGCGCGGGAGAGATCGACGATACGATCCGCGCCGGCAAGCCCGCCATCACCGAGGATGGCATGTTGCTCGCCCAGTCCGACCTGATCGATGTGGTGGTCGAGGCCACCGGCATCCCGGAGGTGGGCGCGCGCATGGCCTATCACAGCCTCACCCACGGCAAACATCTGGTCATGGTCAATGTGGAGGCCGACGTGACCGTGGGTGCGATCCTGCGCCGGACCGCGGACAGCGCGGGCGTGGTCTACACATTGGTGGATGGTGACCAGCCCGGTGTGACCATGAATATCGTCGATTGGGCGCAGACGCTCGGCTTCGAGATCGTCGCGGCTGGTCGCGGCACGATCCTCTACGACGACGACCCGACGGGCACACCGGACAGCGTGCCCGCTCGCTTTGGCTTTAGCGACGAGGTGATCGAGCGCCGCACCATCAATTTTAAGATGTACAACTCCTTCCGCGACGGCACCAAGGCACAGGTCGAGATGACCGCGCTGGCCAACGCGGCCGGTCTTGTGCCCGATGTGCGCGGGATGCACGAGCCGTCGGTCAACCTGGCCGACATTCCCCAGCGCTTCAGCCTGACCGGGGAGGGAGGGCTGCTCAGCCAGCATGGTGTCGTCGAGCTGGCCAACAGCGTTGCCGAAGATGGCCGCACCATGCTGCCCAATCCATTGCGCATGGGCGTCTTTGTGGTTGCGCGCACAGAGCACCCCTTCACCCGCGAGGATCTGGCCGGTTACGGCTGTTACCCCGGCGGCGATGGCAAGAACTTCCTGCTCTACCGGCCCTATCACCTGGTGGCCGTGACCGCGCCCATGTCGATTGCCAAGGCCGTCTTCATGGATATGCCGACGGGTGCGGCGCAGCCAGTGCCCACCGCCGAGGCCATCACCGTGGCCAAGCGCGACCTCAGGGCGGGCGAGGTCATCGACGGCGGCGGCGGGTACACAGTGGTGGCCGCGTGCGAAAAAGCCACCATCGCCCACCAGGAAAAGTTGCTGCCCATCGGTCTTTCCGTGGGCGCCAAGCTCAAAGTGGATGTGGCGCAGGGCGCGGCCATCTCCTATGACCAGGTCGAATTGGTCACCGGTTCATTCGTGCAGACGCTTCGACAGTTGCAGGATGCGGTTGTCTGGAACGACTGAGGCCATTGAAGAAGAAATTGATCCACGAAGGCGCACGAAGGTTCACGAAGAAAAAAATACCAAGATTGGTATTGCTTCACGGCCAGCGGCGCCGCTTCGTGGAGAGTTGCTTTAGAATGGCTACGGGCAGTCAGACGTCACAATTCGTCTGTTCCGTAGCAGACCTTGCCAAGGAAAACGCAGCCAATGACGGTCCCAACCTACACGCTTCGGATCGCCGCCGAAATCGAGCAACTGGAGGCAGTGCGCCGCTTTGTGGCCGACTGTGCGCTTTCGGCCTATGCCAATGACGAAGCGGTCCAGCGGCTGCTGATCGCGGTGACCGAAGTGGCGACCAACGCGATTGTCCACGGCTACGGCGGCGATCCAGGCGAACTGGAGATCGAAGTGCGTTGCGATGAGGAGGAGTTGACCGTCTGGCTGCGCGACGAGCGCCACTTTTTGACCCCACCCAAGTGCCCGCGCCCGACCCCAGCCTGCCGCTCGACCTGCGCAGACCCGGCGGCTATGGCATCGAACTCGCCCGGAATTATGTGAACAAACTCACCTATCAGCGCTCTACGACCGGCGGCAACGAAGTCATGCTGGTCGTTCTGCCGAAGATCAAGGTGGAACCAGTGCATGGCGCGTAATGTGTGCGGCGTCCTTGATCATACCCGCAACCAAACCACCCATCATCGATTGCTCTAGGAGGCAAGAACATGGAATATCGAAACCTTGGCCGTAGCGGCTTGAAAGTATCGGAGGTTTGCCTGGGCACCATGACCTTTGGCCATACCACCGACCAGGCGGAGGCCATGCGCATCGTGGACCTGGCCTTCGACGCTGGCGTCAACTTCTTCGACACGGCCAACTCCTACGCCGAGAGCCGATCGGAGACGATCCTCGGCCAGACGCTCAAGGGACGCCGCCACAACGCGGTGATCGCTACCAAGTTTGCCAACCCCATGGGGCCTGGCCCCAACGACTCGGGCATGTCGCGCGCCCACATCATGCGTGCGGTCGAAGAGAGCCTGCGCCGCCTGGACACCGACTATCTCGACATCTATTACATCCACCACGTAGACAGCCAGACCCCGCTGGAAGAGATGCTGCGCGCGATGGATGATCTGGTTCGCCAGGGCAAGGTGCGCTACACCGCGTGCAGCAATTATCAGGCATGGCGACTGATGGAGGCGCTGTGGCTGAGCAAATCCAACGGCTGGGAGGAGTTCGCCTGCTATCAACCCCAATATAGTCTCATCGTGCGCGACATCGAGCAGGAGCTGATTCCTGTCTGTCAGCTCAAGGGATTGGGCGTGGTGGTCTGGGGTCCGCTGGCCGGCGGCTTCCTGACCGGCAAATACAAGCCTGGCCAGCGTTCGGTGGAAGGCACCCGATCCGCCGAGGGTTGGGCCTTTCCCCGCCCCTACTTTGCGGCCAATGCCGATGAGACGCTGGGCGAACTGCTCGACGTGTCGGAAGAGATCGGCCGCTCTCCGGTGCAGGTTGCGTTGCGCTGGGTGCTGGAGCAGCCGGCGATCACCTCGACCATCGTCGGCGCACGGACTGCCGAGCAGTTTCGCGGCAGCCTCGGCGCCAGCGGTTGGCGGCTCGAAGGCGAAGCGTTGGAACGGCTCAACAAGGTCTCGTACCTGCCAGAGCGGTATCCTGAGACCATGGAAAAGAACATGCACGAGCGCCGCAACAGCGCGGTCAAAATGCCCTCGCTAGACTGAGACATCATCCATTCGAGCATGGCAAACCGGCGTCCCGAAGGAGCGTTCGCTTGACCAACCAACCCAAACTGATGATTCCGGGTCCGGTCGATATTTGGGAGGAGACGCTGGCCGCGCTGGGCGAACAGGTGCTCCCCTATTACGGCGTCCACTGGGATCCCATCTATCTGGAAACGCTGGAACTACTGGCGCAGGTCTTCCAGACCACCAACGACATCTTCATTCTGACCGCGCCCGGCTCGGGCGCGGTCGAATGTTGCGTCGCCAGTCTCTTTGGCGACGGCGATCAGGTGTCGTGGTCAGCAACGGACCATTTGCCAATCGCGCCCTCGCCATCCTGCGCAGCCACCATTGCGACGTCATCGAGGTGATGGCTGAATGGGGGCAGGCCGTCGATCCGCAGCAGGTGCGCGAAACCCTGGGCCAGCATCCTGCCGCGGCTGGCGTGATGGTCGTCGCCAACGAAACAGGCGCCGGCGTGCGCAACCCTGTACGCGAACTGGCGCAGGTGGCCCACGAACGAGAGTTGCCCATTGTGGTCGATGCAGTCTCGGCCTTAGCCGGCTACGACCTGCCCGTCGATGAGTGGGAATTGGACCTGGTCTGCACTTCGTCCAACAAATCGCTGGAGATCCCGCCGGGTCTCGGCATCATCTCGGTCAGCGAGCGCGCCTGGGCGTGCATCGACGCCCGGCCCGACGAAGCCCGGCGCGGCTGGTACTATAACCTGGCCACCTGGAAACCCTTTCGCAGCACAACGCCGGGCGCGCGCGTCGCACCGGCCACCGTGGCCACCAGCCTGGTCGTTGCCCTGCGCGCCCAGCCTCAAACGGATCCTCGAAGAGGAGACGCTGCCCGGCCATTGGGCGCGCTATGCCTGGGCGCAGCGGGTCACGCGGTCCGGGTTGAGCGCGCTGGGCTTCCCCATGTTGGCCGCGGACGACGTCGCATCGCCGACCGTCACAGCCTTCTGGAAGCGACCGGACATGGCCAACGCGCAGGAGCTTCAGAGCTATATGACCCAACAGCACGGCTACATGTTGGCCGGTGGATTGGGTAGCCTGGCCGGTCAGATTCTGC
This sequence comes from Caldilineaceae bacterium, assembly GCA_012032975.1. Next base: position 3,946 of record JAAUPU010000143.1, read on the forward strand.
GCATCGGCCACATGGGCAAGGCAAGCACGCCCGAGTATCTGTTGCCCTGCCTGCTTGGCATCGAGGCCTTTGTGCGCGAGGTCAAAGGTGAGGAGTTGCCGGTCGGCGCGGTCTTGGCCGGACTGGCCGAGGTCGGGACTCGTCCGGGAAAGATGATCCGCGAGGAATAGCCACGAATTACACGAATTACACGAATTGACCGGGGGGTTCGCGGTGGTTTTGCTTCGGGGCTAGTCGGTCTTTTTGGCCAGGAACTGTCCAAATTGAGGATCGACAAATGGCGCTCTTGCACGGTTAGCTTGATTCTTGACTATTTGAAGACGCTGACTCCTCAAGGTTGTGCGTCGATTGAAAGTGCAAGATCCTGCCGAACGAAGCACTCTTGGAATTTGTGTGCTTGCCATTACCGGGATCGTTTACCGGCCTCCGGCTTTGATCGGTGCATCCATTCGCGTCGTTCGTGCAATTCATGGCAGAAAAAGACAGATCGACGAAAGGAGTCAATCCATGTTCAGGGAGTTCCGAGAGTTCATCAACCGTGGCAATGTTATGGACCTGGCCGTGGCTGTCGTCATGGGCACGGCCTTCACCGCGATTGTCAACTCGTTCGTTGACGACATCATCATGCCTCTGGTCGGTGTGCTTATGGGCGGCGTTGACATTTCCACCCTCTCTGTCACAATCGGAGATGCAACCATCGCCTATGGCAACTTTCTCCAGGCGATCATCAACTTTCTGATCATCGCCTGGGTCATGTTTCTGATGGTCAAGGCGATGAACGAGGCCAGCCGCCGCATGGGTCTTGAGGAAGAGAAGAAGCCACCCGCCCCGCCAAAGCCATCAGAAGAGGCCCAACTGCTCGCCGAAATTCGCGATCTACTCAAGACAGAGCGTCCGCCAGCGCCAAGCAGCTAAGCCCCGCATCCTATCAGAAGGCGAGACGGGTGCTTCGTCCCAGGGGATCGGGTCTGTTCAGAGTGAGTCGAGGCATTCCCGAATGCTGGCAATCACCAATCACCAATCACCAATCTGCAGTCTCAAATCTCCAAAACCACAACGACGAGTCTCGACTGCCATCACCCCAACCTGCGAAGGAACCAACACAATGCCTCATCTCTTTGGCCGTGATTTCACCAAGCGCGAACTATTGGACCACGTCGGTGATATGTCTCAGGTGGCCGGCGTTCGGCGCGCGGAGCTGACCGAAGGCATCGAACAAGGCGCGGGACTGATCGAGGTCTTCAACGCATCGGGGCTTGGCTTTTCCGTGCTGCCCGGTCGTTCGCTGGACATCGCATCGGCCCACTTCAAGGGCATGTCGCTCTGTTTTCGCAGCAGCACCGGCGATGTCGGCCCAGCTTTCTACGAACCCCAGGGCAGCGGCTGGCTGCGTGGCTTCTTCGGTGGGCTGACCGTGAGCTGTGGCATGACCTTCACCGGTCACCCCGAGGTCGATCCAGAGGAAGAGAATGAAGAACTGGGGCTGCATGGCCGGCTGGCCTTCTTGCCCGCCAAGCAAGTCGTGGCCGAAACGGGTTGGGAAGGCGAGGAGTATGTCGTGCGCATCCGCGGCAAGATGCGCGAGGCCGTCGTCTTTGGAACCAACCTGGAGCTGACCCGCGAGATCTCCACCGTGCTCGGCGAGAAGTGCATCCGCATCCACGACCGCATCGAAAACCTGAGCGTGGATCCGTCGCCGCTGATGTTTGTCTACCATACCAACCCCGGCTTTCCGCTGCTGGACGAGGGCGCCCGGGTGCTGATCCAGAGCGAGCGCACCCTTGAATGGACCGAAGACCGCGAGGTCGGTGCGGATGCATACGCGCAGGTGCTGGCGCCACAGCCCACTTTTGCCGACAACGTATTTGTCCACCGTCCGATTGCGGATGCCGAGGGCAACGCCCATGCCGCGCTGATCAACGACCGGCTGGGACTTGGTCTGACCTGGAAATTCCCGGTCGCGGAGATGCCGGTCCTCAACCATTGGCAGCATTTTCATCGCGGCACCTACGTCATGGGTATCGAGCCGGGCAACGTCAGCATGTTGGGCCGCGCCTGGAATCGCAAACATGGGCTGCTCAACCACATCCAGCCCGGCGAAGTGCGGGAGTTCCACCTGGAGATGAGCGTGCTCGAAGGCGCCGACGAGATCGCAGCCTATGAGGGTGCATAGCGAACTCGGGCCATATCAGGAAAACAACGATCCACGAAGCCACGCGAACAGACACCAGGATTTGACCCCGTTCTTCGTGTTCCTCCGCGTGACTTCGTGGATGCTCTTTATTCCGATTTTCCCTCAAAGCTGGGAAGATTGGCAGCCGCCCGATTTTCTGACGCTTGCAGCCGACAGTAGATTTTGCTATAGTAAGCGCGGGTGACCGACTGACGCTGGCAAATCGCTTACCTCTCCCCGTTTGCCAGCCGATCCTTGCCCGCCACCACTGAAGCCCGAGCCGTTTCAAGTACCACAACCGAAAAAGGAGAATGCCGATATGTTGCTCCGCAACAAACTGATGGCGATCTGCGCCATGCTGATTGTCCTGATCTTTACCGTTCAATGTGCGCCGCCTTCAGAGCCGCCGGCCGCAGACGCGCCAGCTGCCGAGGCCACAGAAGCGCCAGCCGCTGAAGCCGATAGCGCCGAGCCGGAGGCCACCGAGCCTGCCGTCCAGACCATCGAAACCGACGGCACCGAAGTTCCCGAAGACGACCGCGCCGACGTCGCCGCAGCCACCGAGGTGGTCCTCACCGACGAGGAGAGCGAGTTGGCCACCTTCACGTCCAGCGGCGACTACCTCATCGTCGACGCCTTCGAGGTCGGCGGCGATCACCGGGCTCGTACCGACGAGAAGCAGGATCCCGAAATCCAGACCCGCATCGCGCAATACGAGATGGCGTTTCGCATGCAGACCTCAGTGCCGGAGCTGTCGGACTTTTCGAGCGAGTCGAAAGAGGTGCTCGATCTTTACGGCATCGATCAACCCGGCGACGGCACGTTTGCCTCAAATTGCCTCATGGCTCGCCGCCTCGCTGAGCGCGGGGTGCGTTTCATCCAACTCT
>JAAUPU010000144.1 GCA_012032975.1 Caldilineaceae bacterium
GGATCGGTGATCGCCATGACGATGGCAAAGGCTGCGCCATCGGCCGCGGTGGTGAACCATTTGTGGCCGTTGATCACATAGTCGTCGCCATCCCAGGTCGCGCGGTGTCCATCAGAATCGGATTGGAGCCGGGATTCTCCGGTTCGGTCATGGCGAAGCAGGAACGAATTTCGCCGGCCGCCAGCGGTTCGAGTAGGTACGTTTCTGCGCGTCGGTGCCGAAGTGCATCAGCACCTCCATATTGCCCACATCCGGCGCCTGGGAGTTGCAGACATAGTGGCCCAGCGGGCTGCGCCCCAGCTCTTCGCTCACGTATGCGAACTCGGCCAGCGTCAACCCCAGGCCGCCATACGCCACCGGCAGGTGTAGCGCCCAGAGGCCGCCCGCCCTGGCCATGTCGCGCTTCTGGGCCAGCACGGGCAACATGTCACGAAATTCGCCGTTGAGAAAGGTCGGCTCCAGCGGAATGATCTCTCGCGCTAGAAATGTGCGGATTTTTTCGACGATCGGTTGGATGTGGTCGGGCGTGCTGAACTCCATGAGGAGAAACCTCCAGGTGGTCTGCTTAGGGCAACGGAAGAAGCGCTACAAACACACTTCCTGCCTATTGTGCGGCAAGTGTCGAGGGCTTCCAAATTGCGATTTGTATGGTCTGTTTCATTAACCTACAATGCGGCCACGCAATGGGATCGTAACGCATGCTACCTATGAAAGGTAGGTAGGCACGTGACCGATAGCGATGCTAACATCGAATTGTTGAAGGATGAGTATGCACTACTGTATGGTCTGATTGACTCCTTCGACAACAAAACTCTCACTATAAAAACCTGGAGTGTGACGGTCATTATGTTTGGTATCGGCGCTGCATGTTTGGTATCGGTGCTGCTTTTCTTAGTCACGCCCTGGTCTCTTTCTACTTTCTGCTCTTAGCGCGGCATTATTCTGGCTGATTGAGGCGAAATGGAAAGCTTTTCAAATGAATTACTGGCCTCGGATAATAGAGGTCGAAAGATACTTTGCTGGAGAACAATCAAGTATCTTTCCACTTCAAGTTAGCGAAACTTGGGAGCGCAACCACAAAGATAATAAATCGGTCAACCTGGGAACGGCTGTTTTGTGGTCGAACGTGTGGCTACCTCATGCAATCGTCTTGTCAGCTGGTCTCATATTGTACATCCTGGCTTTGTTTGGCTATGTAATCACCTGATTGTGGAACTCTTGGTCGATTGCACAGGCAATAGCACGGGGTGCATAATAGTTATTGTGACCGCTTGTGACTGGCAGTAGCCTTTCTGGTATAATAGCCACTATGACAAATGAAGTAGCTGACCAAACACAAATTGCTCTCGCACCTGATGTGCTCGTGAAAGCCCGCGGCCGTGCTCGTGCCCTAGGTTTGACGTTGTCCGAGTACGTCCGGTCTCTGGTGGACAAGGATGCTCAAGCCACGGAACAAGATCCGTGGCGTCAGCCTGTCCCCAAAGAGATTGATGAGCAGTGGGAGCGAGAGCTAGCTGAATTTGAGGCAGAAGACAGACGAGGATTACAGCCTGCTTTCAACACAGTTGAGGAACTCATCAATGATTTGGAATCATGAAGAAGATTCGCAGAACAAATCAGTTCAAGAGGCGGTACAAGGAGCGAATCTTGAACGATGAGGGTCTCATGCAGGATTTCATGGAAAGCGTCCAGATATTTCGAGAAGGTAGAGTACTTGTTGCCGACCATACACTTGAAGATGTCATGCAAGGAAAACGAGCGTTCTCCATCAATGACGACTATCGGGTGGTCTACATTGAGAAAGACGATGAGTTTGTATTTCTAGATATCGGAACCCACGAACAGGTCTATAAACGTTCGTAATCCCCCAACCGCTCTGCTAACATCCTCCATACTTGGCAACATATTTCTTCATCAAAACAATCCCAGGTTTGTCCTTACACAATATTCGCAAAGGCATTGTCAGAAGTCAGACTTCTACAATCGCACTTCAGGTTGGAAAGACATTGGCTGGCCGCCAGATACAATTTGTGTGAACCATTTCTCTCGCTTAGAATCTGTATCTGTGACAGGCTTTGGTGCGCGATGGTTTGAAGGGTTGACATGACTCTGAGTTCCGTAGGAACTGAACATTCAGTCGTGATAGGCTGACCCATTCCCATGCAGACAAACATCTCACAGAAGCGCTACGGACGCATCGCTGGCTGGGGCGCGTATACGCCCAGCAAAATCCTGACCAACCACGACTTAGCCAAGCTCGTCGATACCAGCGATGATTGGATCGTCCAACGCAGCGGCATCCGCGAGCGACGCATTGCGGGTGACGATGAGACTACGTCGAGCATGGCCGTCCACGCCAGCCGCGCGGCGCTTGAGCAGGCCGGGGCTGAAACCCGCCGACCTCGACCTGATCATCGTCGCAACCTCCACGCCCGATCAACACACACCGCCCGTTTCCAGCTTGATCCAGCACGCGCTCGGCGCGACGGATGTGCCCGGCTTTGTGCTGGTCACGGGCTGCACCGGCTTTGTCTATGCGCTGGCCACGGCGCAACAATTTATCGCGGCCGGCGCCTACCGCACGGTGCTGATCATCGGTGTGGAGTTGCTGAGCCGCTTTGTCAATTGGCACGACCGGTCCACCTGTGTGCTCTTTGGCGATGCGGCCGGCGCGGTGGTGATGCAGGTCAGCGACCAGCGCTGCGGCGTGCTGGGCTTTGCGCTTGGCTCCGATGGCAGCCAGAGCCAACACATCATCATGCACGATGGCGGTTCGGCGCGACCGTTCAGCCCCCAAACACTGGAGAGTGGCGGCCACTATCTGGCCATGAACGGTCGGGAAGTCTTCAAATTTGCGACGCGTGTGATCGGTCGCGCCAGCCAAGAAGCGTTGCAAAACGCCGGGTTGGAGATGGCCGACATCGACTGGATCGTGCCGCACCAGGCCAATCTGCGCATCATCCAGGCGGCGGCCAACAACCTCAACCTGCCCATGGATCGCTTCATCGTCAATATCGACCGCTATGGCAACACCTCTGCCGCGTCGATTCCCCTCGCCCTGGCAGAAAACCTGGCCTGCGGTCGCATCCGCCCCGATGATCGCCTCCTGCTCGTCTCCTTTGGCGCGGGCTTGACCTGGGCCGCAGCCGTGCTCCAGCTCGCCCCCTGCGCCAGCCTTCCTCTCTAGCCTCGTCTTTACGCTCTCCAACAAAGTGTCTGAATGACGCTTTGGGACAATTGTCCCAGCCAAGCGATGACGCGCGCAACACGAAGTTTCGTGGTTGATCGCCTATGCTTGTTTCGTGACTGTCATTTCTAGGACAATTGCCGGAAAACAACTATCCACCAGGTCACACGAACTTTCACGTAGAAACAGCCTGGATCTTGGTGTTCCTTGGTGTCCTTCATGGATACTTTGTATTTCGGATCCGCCAAACGCTGCTGACGCGAGGAACGCCGTGCGAGTTCGTGCGCTCTCTGTGGTTTATGCAGAGCCGAGTACGTTGGACGTCGGGCCTGACATAGCTTGGCAAGGACGTATGGTTGGAGGCCGTGGGCATTCGGACTCATCTTGCGGGTCAAGCGCAAAGCCTTTCGACTGACAGCGATTGTGCGTTCTGTCTTTGATCGTGCAACAGAAGCGACTTCAGGGGGTGGTGCATGAAAGCAACAGGAGCGCGAAAGATGGAAAGCCAAACGGACGGGCGCGCGACGAGCGAAGTGGCGCAAAGAGCTATGGGGTCAACGACGCTGCTCTGGTTCTTCGCGATCTCCTTTGGGGGTAGGATGGGGGTTCCCTGCGCTGCTGGTCCTGTTCCCAGATCAGACCGAGGCGATGTTCGGCCCAATGGGGTACACCAACCCCTTGTTCATTCTGGGGGTCTACGCGCCCGCCATTGCAGGTATTTCGCTGGTCCTGTGGCACCATGGCCTCAGCGGTCTGGGGCGTTTCCTCAAGCGGTTCACACTTTGGCGGATGCCCCTTGCGTGGTGGGTGTTCCTTGTGCTCGGCATTCCCGCCATCTTCTACGCAAGCGCAGCCATCAAGGGCACGATCAATGATCCATTCCCCTTTTCGCCCTGGTATTATCTGCTGCCGGCTCTGGCGGTCGGTTTGGTTATCGGCCCGGTCGAAGAAATTGGCTGGCGCGGGCTTGCCCAGCCGCTGTTGCAGCGCACGCTCGCGCCGTTGTGGGCCGGACTCGTGCTCGGTGCGATCTGGGGCCTGTGGCACCTGCCGGCGTTCTTCTTGAGCGGCACGCCGCAAAGCGCATGGTCCTTCGGCCCGTTCTTCATCGCCGTTCTCGCCGTCTCCGTGATTTTGACGCCGATGTTCAACGCGTCGCGCGGAAGCCTGCTCATCGCGGCCCTCTATCACTTTCAGTTGAATGGCCCTGCGTGGCCAGACGCCCAACCTTGGGACTCGCTCGTCTTCTCGCTCGTCGCTGTGGTGGTCGTGGTTCTGAACCGCAAGAGGATGTTTACGCGCGACGGCGCCGTGACCGAAGTGCTGATCTAGCATTGGTCAGCGGACAATCTCAGCGGCCCATTGGAGCGATCTGGGACGATCCACAGCGCTAGAGAGGAGCGCTGGCATTTCTGGCATTTCCCTTGCCTTCTCCAACAAAGTGTCTGAATGACGCTTTGGGACAAATGTCCCGGCGAACCGATGACACGTGCAACACGATGGTTTGTGGTTGATTGCCTATCCTTATTTCGTGATTGTTGTCTCAAACGTCCGGCGGCGCGAAACGCTTTGCCGGCTTTTTGCGCCGTTTGCACTTTATACGATCAACAGGACAAAACATCGTCAGAACTGGTAGAGCGTAAACAATTCGTGTGCATCTGAACTCCCCGTTCGGAACGGTTGCACAACGAAGATGATATAACCGATCAGGAACCAATACAAGGAACCATGGAGGTGGTCTTGATGGCTGGCTTGGATGCCGATACAAGGGATATGGTCTTGTCCACGCTGCGGCGTTATGCCGAGCGAAATCTCTCGCCCGAAGTTCTTCTCGAGTTCGACCACAAAGACGAATTCCCGGCCAAGGTGCTGAAAGAGCTGTATGACCCCATGCAGTTCGGCCTGCACCTGGTCTTCATCCCCGAAGAGTATGGCGGTCTCGGCGGCGGCGCCTATGACATCTATCGCGTCTCCGAGGCCATGGCGAGATCGACCTGGGCATTGCCACCGGCGTGCTCGCTACCTTCCTCGGCACCGACCCGATCACCGTCGGCGGCACGCCAGAGCAGAAAGAGCTTTGGATGGGTCGCATTGCCGAGGAGGGCTTACTGGTTGCCTATGGCGCAACCGAACCCCAAGCTGGCAGCGATCTGGCCTCGCTGAAGACCAAGGCCGTGCCCGTCTCTGAAAATGGCGAGATCAAAGGGTACAAGATCAGCGGGCGCAAGCAGTGGATCAGCAACGGCGGTGTGGCCGAACTCTACACGATCCTGGCGCTGGCGCCGGGCGGACCCTCCTGGTTTGTGGTAGAGCGGGAAACAGAAGGTTTCTCGCCGGCCAAACCGGAAGACAAGCACGGCATCCGCGCCAGCAACACCGCCGCGCTCTTTCTCGAAGATGTCTATGTCGATGCGGACCGGCTGGTCGGCGGCGTCGAAGGCCAAGGGCTGGCGCAGGCGCAAGCAGTCTTTGGCTACACCCGTTTGATGGTGGCCGCGTTTGGACTGGGCGCGGGCTGGGCCTGTCTGCGCCGCGCCATCCCCTATTCGCAACAGCGCATCCAGGGCGCGCGCCGTGAGCCAAAAGCAGGGCTATACCCACAAACTGATCGTGCCCAATGCGGTGCGTCTGGAAGCCGCGCGCGCCTATATCGAATGGACCGCCGAACGCATCGACAGCGGCGACGAAGACCTTCAGACCGAAGGCGCGGTGGCCAAATATCTGGCGACCGAAACCGGCAACAAGGCCGCCGAAGACAGCATCCAGGCGCTGGGCGGTTATGGCTATACCAAAGAGTACATGGTGGAAAAGATCAAGCGCGATGTGCGCATCACCACCATCTACGAAGGCACCTCCGAGATCATGGAGTGGACCATTGCCCGCAACCGCTGGCAGGAACATCTGAAATCGCGCGGCGCCTTCTATACCGACTGGGCTGCCAGGCTGGAGCAGATCGGTCAAAGCAATAGCAGCAGCGGCGCCACGACCGCGGCCCTGGCACTCCGCGCGCTCGCCGTCATCCTGGAGCGCTGTCGGATCGACCGACTGACGCGCAACCAACACATGCTCTTTCGCCTGGGCGAGCTGATCGCCTTTGCCGAGACGGCCGCTATTTTCAGCGAACGCTCTATCGACAAGCCGAGCGACGCCATCGAGCTGAAGCCAGATGCGCTGCAAGCCATGGCTCGCGTCCATGCCCGCGACGCCGCGCTCAAGGTCGCAGCCGATGGCCTGCGTCTCTCCATCGGCGCAGGACAGAGCGACCCGGATCTGGCTGGCTCGTTGAAGCTGCCGGCCATCTATCAGGCGCAGGCTGGGCTATTCGACGACATGGACTTTGTCGCCCAAAAATTGAACGAGACATTCCAGGCAGAGTGAGAAGAGGGCGTGGTGCGTGGGACGTGGTGCGTGGAACAACTTCACGCGCTAAGTCCCACGCACCACGCCTCATCGCGCTTCGCACTTGCAAATTACCTTGCACAAAGGTTGACCCAAAGGAGAACCAATCATGACTTCCATGGGAGATCGCGCCGTTGCGATTGTCGGCGTAGGGGCCATACTTCCCGATGCGCCCAACGCACCTGCCTACTGGCAGAACATCAGCGACAAGCGCTATAGCATCATCGACGTGCCCCCAGAACGTTGGCCGGCCGCAGACTATTATGATCCCGATCCCAGCGCTCCCGACAAGACCTATTCCAAGATTGGTGGCTGGATCCGCGGCTATCAATTCGACTGGAAACGCTTCCGCATCCCGCCCAAAGTGGCGGCAGCCATGGACGAAAGCCAGCAATGGGCCGTCACCCATCG
>JAAUPU010000145.1 GCA_012032975.1 Caldilineaceae bacterium
ATCCAGTTTCGTCAGGTTTCCAAACGATTTGCCCTGAACCGACAGGTCGATCGCTCCCTGCTCGACCTGTTCCAGCGGCTGGTAGGTCGCAAGCAGCCCAAAGAGTATTTTTGGTCTTTGCAGGATGTGACCATCGATATCTTTCGCGGCGCGACCGTTGGACTCATCGGCGAAAACGGCGCAGGCAAGAGTACGTTCCTCAAATTGGTCAGCGGCATTTTGACGCCAACAGAAGGTGAGATCCAAGTCAATGGGCGGGTTTCCGCGCTGCTGGAACTAGGCGCCGGATTCCATCCCGAGTTGACGGGGCGCGAGAACATCCATTTGCAGAGCTCCCTGATGGGCCTGCATCGCCGTGAGATCGACGCACTGGTTGAGCCGGTGATTGAGTTTGCCGACCTGGGGCCGTTTATCGACACACCGGTGAAGCACTATTCGTCCGGCATGTATGCACGTCTTGGCTTCGCCATCGCGATCTTTGTAGACCCAGACCTGCTTCTGGTCGACGAAGTCCTGGCCGTGGGTGACGAAAATTTTCAACGACGTTGTCTCGACGTGATCCATGGGATGCAGTCTCAAAACAAGACGATCTTGATTGTCTCCCACAGCCTGCATCAAGTGATGACTCTCTGCGACCACTGTATCTGGATGGACGATGGGCGGGTGGTTGCCTTTGGGCCGACCACCGATGTGATCCGCGCCTACCTGGCTTCAGTCAATCAGGCGATGGCAGAGCGGTTGGGCGAAGGGAACGAAGTCCGACGGCTCGCCATGGCCGCGGATCGTCTGCTGACCAGCGATGAACCGCCGCGGCGCTGGGGCAAGGGGCCGATTCGTATTGAAGGGGTCTCCATGTTTGGCGCGGATGGCCGCAGCCGCTGGTCGTTTGAACCCCACGAAAGCATCGACGTACAGATCGAGTATCGCGCATCGTCCGCCCTGCCAACGCCGATCTTCAGCGTGTTGATCCACAAAATGGATGGTCACTATTTGTGGGCAAGCAACACGCTCGACCATCCCGTCTGTGCCATTGAGCAACCAGGTGCTGGCACGTTGACCGTCGAGATTCCCGCGCTGGCCCTGACCGCGGGCCGTTACCATCTGTCCGCTGCTGCGTACGTGAAGCCGGATCCTCCCTATTGGGAGAATCCCAGCGATTTCCACGAGCAGCTCTATGATTTTCAAGTCGTCTCAGAGCGGGCAATCCACGGCGACATCTACATGCCCAGCAAGTGGCGGCACCAGGCTCCACAAGCCGCCGAACGGATCCCGGAATAGAGAGGATCGACCGATCTCAGCGCCTTTGCCACAATCGGACCTGGAGAATCGATATTATCAATATCTGCGCGAACATGGATATAGCCGCGCAGATTCTCTGCTCGCGGTCCTGAACTACTATGCACCCTATTTTCGGGATTTTGACCGCATCGTGGATATCGGATGTGGCCACGGCGAGTTCCTGCAAATTTTGCGCGACGCCGGTGCTTCGCCGGTGGGGGTGGACATCGACCCAGCTATGGTGGCGCGTTGCCAGGAGCTTGGGCTAGAGGCCCATCATGCCGACATTCTGGAATGGCTACCTGCGCAGAGCCAACCTTTTGACGCCGCCTTTTCGACCAATGTGATGGAGCATCTGCCGCCGGAGCAGGTGATGGCGATTGTGCGCTCTGCATTTGATGCGCTGCGACCGGGTGGAATGCTCCTGCTTGGCGTGCCCAATCCTGAATCGGCGATCGTACAGTTTCACGAATTTTGGCGAGACCCGACCCATGTTCGTCTGTACAGTCGGCAGTTGCTGGAGTTTTTCCTGTTTGACGCTGGTTTCAGAGAGATCCAGAGTGGCGAGAACATCGCCGCCCGCTGGGAGGGCGTTGACAAGGTACTCGAAGGGCCGGACCCCGTCGACCGAGTCGAATTTGAACTGGACCGCTGGTCGCCGCTGCCGATTCCCCCGCAGCCAGGCGCATCGTGGCGCGAGCGGGTCGCATTTTCAGTTTCCCATTTTGCCTACAAGAAGTTTATCGAACCCTACACTTCGCCGATGCGCCAGGCGATTGCGCTTGAAATGCAAGCGCTTCAGGAGACAGAGCAGCGCCTCAACGAGCAGATCCGCCGAGTCATGCTCTCTTTCCACCCGAGCCGCGAGGTCTTCGTGCTCGGATTCAAACCGGATGACAGGCGCGCCGAACCGTCAATCTGATTGCTCCCCGGCGCCGATGTTCGGCACCCAACCATGAGAATCTTTTCCCAGATGCGGCAAAGCGCGAGCATACTTCGGCGTGACCAAATAGTCGGGCCGATCCTGCTCTGGCTGCTGCTATTTGTCTGCGTAGCCTGGGTAGGACTTGGCGCGGATAGACCGACGGTGCGGTGGGACGGCACCCTCTATTTTTGCCCCTTTGCGCTCGCTCTATTTTGATGGCGATCTTCAGTTGTTCAACGAAGCGCAACAATACGATTGGCTGGCGGAATTTTTCGGCGTCACTCCTCAAGACAAACCCCTGCCCAATCCATTTGCCATCGGCAGTGCGCTGCTTTGGCTACCCTTTTATACCCTGGCCGATCTGTTCTGCTGGCTTCAACCACAGTGCAATCGGGATGGCTATTCGGCCCCCTATGTTCAGGCCATCTTTGTCGGCACCGCGTTTTGGACCAGCATCGGCTTGGCGCTCAATGTGGCGACCTTGCGTCGGTTGCTGGTCACTTCGACCATCGGCGTTGCCGAGCTGACGGTTGGCGCGCTGGCTTTGGCCTCTCCCCTGGTTTTCTACCTGCTTCTTCGCCCGGACTACGCCCATGCCAACTCCTACTTTGCGGTAGCTCTCTTGCTCTTTCTCACCGTGGCCTGGACAGCCCGGAGACCGCTTTCGCCAGGACGTGTGTTGGCGTGCGGACTTGCAACCGGGCTGGTATTCCTGGTGCGCTGGCAGGATATCATCGTCGGCCTTCTGCCGTTTGTTCTGCTCCTGTGGCCGAAAGAGAGGCCGGCGCGTTGGGGAGCGTTGCGCGGTCTTATCGGGCGGTGGATGCTCTTTGGCGTCGGCATTCTGCTTGTGGCTTCGTTGCAACTCTTGGCCTGGCGCGCGACCTTCGGCACATTCCTGACCCTGCCTCAAGGTGAAGGCTTTCTCGCATTTGCCCATGTACAGGTCGTGGAATTCTTTTTTTCGACCTGGAATGGCCTGTTGTTGTGGCATCCCATTATCTTGATGGCGCTGCTGGGATTTTTTGTGGCGCGCTCGAGTTTTTTTTCAGCGTGGGCGGAGCAGGCGACCCAACTGCGTGTCGTCCTCCTCGTCGTGATCGGGGTCGAGATTCTTGTCAGCATGACGGTTGCAGACTGGTGGGCCGGCGGCGCGTTTGGTCAGCGGCGGCTCGTCTCCATCCTGCCGCTGTTGAGCGTCGGTCTCTGTCATCTAATCTGGGTCGCCCTTCAAAGTCGGCGGATAGTGCGCACATCCGTCGTCGGCCTGATCTGTCTGCTCGTTCTGTGGAATGGGCTGACCATGCTCCGTTTCCGCCAGGGTTCTCTTCCCTTCAATCCCGCCGATCCTGCCTGGTATCGCAGCGGCCGGCCCTATGACCCCTTTGACTACGCCCGCAGATTCCAGGATATCCTTCTGGGCGCGAACCATGATCTACCTGACGGTGCCTTCCTTTTGAATCGTTCGCAGTTCGCCGATGAATCTCAAGATCCGAACCCTGCCCACGGTCCATTTTGGCTCGGGCTGATCGTTGGCTGCACGTTTGTCCAATGGCTGATCTTGGCGGCGCAGATACCCCTGTTGACTCGTCTGCCAGATTGGTTCTGGCCGTTGAGAAGAACACCGCTCTCTGCCCAGTGGCTCTTGTTGATCGTGGCGGTGCTGGCAATTCTGATCGTTGCCGCCGTGCTTCGGCAGCCAGCCAGGACCTGGCTCAACTTGACGCTGTTGGTTGCGCTCGGGGTTGCGTTTCAGTTTGGATTTTCCCTCTCCGAAGGGCGTGGTCTGGATGGCTTGCGCGACCGGATCGTCACGACGGGCCATGCCGAATTTGCCCGCGTCGCCGTCGAGCAGCGGAGCATGGGCGACGTGCTCGTGAACTATGAAGCCCTGGCGCAGTCCGGGGAGCTGGGCGCCTACGCCAGGAGCAAACCCCCTGGCCAATTGCTGCTCTACATGCTCAGCGAGCGGCTGGCGTATGGGGTCCAGCCCCATGAAGACCCCGATCTTCGGCTGGCATGGTTTCAGACCGTGGCCACATTTCTTTGGCCGATCTTGAGCTACCTGGTGCTTGTCCCCCTCTATTTTCTGGCCACGGCGTTGTTGGGCGCGACAGGGTCACATGCCACATCCGCCTGGCATGTGACGCTTCTCTATCTCTTTGCGCCTCCCGTCGCGTTGATGGCGCTGCAGGCGGACCAGGTATTTTTTCCCTTGATCTTCACGCTATGCCTGCTGGCAGGGTTCCACGCGACACGCGCGGACCGGATCTGGATGTTGCTGCTGGCCGGCGCCCTGGGCTACCTTGCCCTCTTTGTCTCGTTTGGGCTGGTCGTGATCGCACCGTTTTTGATCGGTTTTGCATTCTACTTTGGCCACGCCGCGGGCAGCAGAGACGCCCGGCGCATCGCACGTCAACTGCTGCTGATGGCAGCCGGCGCATTGCTGTTCGACCTGCTGCTTCGTCTGCTGGCAGGCTACGATCTGTTCGTGCGCTATCGTGCAGCGGTCGCCTTTCACCAATCCTGGAAAGGCTGGGATAACAACCTGCTGGATGTCGCCTACTACGCCGGGCTGAATTTGATCGAGTATGCTTTCTGGATTGGGGCGCCGTTGACGATCCTGGCAGCGTTGGCCTGGTGGCGAGCGGCTGAACAAGTCCAGTTCCTGCCGTGGCGCCTCATTGTCTCACAGGCCCTCATCCTGGCCGCTGTGATCTGCGCGCTTGCGATCTTTGGCAGGACCAAGGCCGAGGTTGCGCGCTTGTGGTTGTTCCTGTTGCCCTATGTCTGTTTGGTGGCTGCCTACGAATTGGGCGCGAGGTTTGCCGTGCGGACGAACCATGTTCTGTATCTTGTGCTTTTGCTTCAGATAGGAACGACCTATCTGCTCAAGCTCAACCAGGATTTTTGGTAAAATGGTGGATGTAACGGCCAAGCAGATCGCCTTCCTGACTCCAGAAATCCCCTGGCCACCGGATCAGGGCGGCAAGTTGCGCACCTTCTATTTACTCAAAGCTGTTGGCAGCCCGCGCAGATGTCGATCTCTTTGCCCTCGCGATGGGAGCCGCTGCGCCCACGCAAACCACGGCAATAGTTTGCCGTTCGATACACCAGATAGAAGTGGCTGCGCAGACCCATTGGCAGGCACGAATCAAGAGCTTGTTGAAGCCTCTCCCGCGTTCCGTGCAGTTCTTGCACGCAGGGAAAGCTGGGCTAAGCTGCAAAGGCTGCTGGTGAGGCGACGCTATGACCTACTGGTCTGTGACGAGATTGGGATGGCCCCATATCTACCGGCCCAATCCGACTCTGCCAGGTTGATCATGCGCCAAAAGATCGACTTTCTGCACTATCGAGAAATGGCGCAGAGCCGCTCTCTCGGTGTTGCCAAAGCGCTCGACTGGTTGGAGGCGCGACGCCTCCAACGATATGAGCGGCAACAGATGCCCACCTTTGATGCCGCCGTCGTCTGCTCCCAGGATGATGGGGTGATTGCCCAGCAAGAGGGCGCCCCAGCCGTACACGTGATCGAGAATGGCGCCGATTTCGACTATTTTACGCCGCAGCGACGGCCAGATTCCAGGCCCACCATCCTGATGCTAGGCACCATGCACTATTTTCCCAACATCGACCTTGTCAACCACTTTTTTGAAAACATGTATGCCCCGCTGGTAGAGCGTTTCCCCGATCTTCAAGTCCTGCTCGTCGGCCACAACCCACCCGAATCCATCCGGCGTTTGGCCAGCCGGCCGGGCGTGACTGTCACCGGCAGCGTGCCGGACGTGCGCCCGTACATGGCGCAAAGCTGGCTGCTGGCCGTTCCGCTGCGCCTGGGTGGGGGCACCCGATTGAAGATTGTGGAAGCAATGGCCGCCGAATTGCCCGTGGTCTCCACCCGCATCGGCGCCCAGGGGCTGGCATTTCAGGATGGCGAACATCTGCTGCTGGCCGATTCTGCGGGTGACTTTGTTGAGGCTGTGAGCCTGCTGCTGCGCGACGAGATGCAGCGCCGCCGTCTGGCCGAAGCAGCCCTTACCTTTGCCCGTGATCGCTATAGCTGGAACGCGTTGGGTGCGCGATTTGCCGAACTCTGCGTGGGCCTCGGCGGAGGCTCACCCCTGTGAAGCCAGTTGCCAAGAACCCGCACACCCGATGGGTCGTCCCTGGAAATAGGATTGGAAGTGGCCAGTGCGAGTTGCCGTGATCACCCCCTATCTGCCCTGGCCCGCGGACACCGGCGGCAAGCTGCGCTCCTTCTATCTGCTCAAGGGGCTGACCGAGGTCGCCGACGTTGACCTCTTTACCGTCTGCTATGGCCCGACGCCCTCAGCCGGCCGCCCTGCCGACTTATGTAACTCGGTGTCGATCCTCGCCATGCAGAACCGCTCGCCGCGCCGCGAGTTTTGGGAGGCCTGGTTCAATCCAATCCCCAAGGCCGTGCGCCATTTCGCCTCGCCGGCGACGGTGCGCGCCGTACAGAGACGGATTTCAAACGGCTATGATCTGCTCGTCTGCGACGAAATCTGTATGACGCCCTATGTCGACTTTCTGGCCGAACGTGGCAGCCCGTCTGACCATCCACCTCGCCTCGTTATGCGGCAGAAGGTCGATTATCTACACTATCGCGAGACCGCGGAACAGCGTCCGATGGGCCTCGAAAAGGAGCTGGATCGCCTGGAATCCCGGCGGCTGGAGCGGTATGAACGCGCCAAGATGCCGCTCTTTCAAGCCGCGGTCGTTTGTTCCT
>JAAUPU010000146.1 GCA_012032975.1 Caldilineaceae bacterium
GGGAAAACGCGACCCGCTTCGTCAACGCGGTCAACTCCTCGGCGGTCTTTGTCAATGCCAGCACCCGTTTCAACGACGGCGGTCAATTTGGCCTGGGCGCGGAAGTGGCCGTCAGCACCCAAAAGCTCCACGCCCGCGGCCCGATGGGGCTGGAGGAATTGACCACGTACAAGTGGGTCTGCCTGGGAGATTGGCACATAAGACCGTAGCAGGAGGGGACGGGATGAGGGGATGAAGCTCTGCACAATCATCCCCTCATCCCGCCATCCCGCCATCTTCTTATCCTCACCGCATCACGAAAGGAATCCCCCGTGCTTGCCAAGGTACACAGTTGCGCTGTGGTCGGCCTGGATGCCGAACCGATCCATGTGGAAGTGGACATCGCCAGCGGATTGGAGCGGGTGACGCTGGTGGGATTGCCCGACACCGCGGTGCGCGAGAGCGGCGAACGGGTGCGCGCGGCGGTCAGCAACAGCGGCTTCTTTTTTCCCCAGCATCGCCTCACCATCAACTTGGCCCCGGCCGACCTGCGCAAGGAGGGGCCTGCCTACGATCTGCCCATCGCATTGGGCATCCTCGCCGCCACTCGCCAGATCCCCACCGAACTAGACGACACGCTGATCGTCGGCGAGCTGAGTCTCGACGGCGGGGTGCGCCATGTCAACGGCGTGTTGCCAATGGCAAGCATGGCCGCGCGGAGAGGCTTCCGCCGGCTCTATGTGCCAGAGATCGACGCAGCCGAGGCCGCCCTGGTCGAAGGGATCGAAGTCTATGCGGTGCAGAATCTCGCCGACATCGTCGCCCACCTGAACGGCCAGAAACCGATTCCGCACACCGAACACGCGCCGCTCTTCGAGTCCAAGCTGGAGGTTGTCTATCCGGTCGGATTTGAGGATGTCAAGGGGCAGGAACATGCCAAGCGTGCCTTGGAGATCGCCTGCGCCGGCGGGCACAACTGTCTGCTCAAAGGGCCGCCGGGCGCGGGCAAGACCTTGCTGGCGCGGGCGCTGCCCTCCATTCTGCCCAAGCTGACCCTGACTGAAGCGCTCGATATCACCCGCATCTACTCGGTGGCCGATGCCTTGCCCGACGGCGAACCGCTGGTGCGCTCGCGCCCATTTCGCTCCCCCCACCACACCATCAGCCACGCGGGATTGGTCGGCGGCGGACGCTGGCCCAGCCCTGGCGAGATCAGCCTGGCCCATCGCGGCGTCCTCTTTCTCGACGAGTTGCCCGAGTTTGGCACGCGCAACCTGGAGACCCTGCGCCAGCCGCTGGAAGACCGCGTCATCACCATCAGCCGGGCCAGTGGGTCGCTGACCTTTCCGGCGTCGTTCGTGCTGGTCGCCGCGATGAACCCCTGTCCTTGCGGCTATTACGGCGACGATCGCAAGGAATGCACCTGCTCCATGAGCAACGTTCATCGCTATCAGAAACGCATCTCCGGTCCGCTCATGGACCGCATCGATATCCATGTGGATGTGCGCCGCGTACCCTTCGAGAAGCTGGCCAGCCTGGAAGGGGGCGACACATCGGTGACGATCCGGGCGCGGGTAGAGGCGGCGCGCGCCATCCAGGCGAAACGATTCGAGCCGCTGAGCAAACCAAATATGTTGGTCAACGGGGACATTGGGCCGGCAGAGGTGCAGCGCTTCTGCGAGATCGACGAGGAAGGCAAGAACCTGATGCGCGCCGCGGTGCGCCAGATGGACTTGAGCGCGCGATCGTATCATCGCGTGTTGAAGCTGGCGCGCACGATTGCGGATCTGGCTGGGGAGGAAGTGATTCGGACGCAGTATCTGGCAGAAGCGCTGCAATATCGGCCGCGGGAGTTGGTGTAGGCACGCAACAAGATGTCCTGCATTTCATAACCAAAAATATCATTGGCGATATATACAAGTGGTGGTATATTGTATGTATTGGACAGTTGATTTTCATCCGGCATTTGTTGAAGAGTTCGATGAAATGGGTGAAGCTGTACAGGATCGGCTCCTGGCCGGCGTTGAACTGCTGCGTGAATTCGGGCCTGCGCTTGGGCGTCCGCACGCTGACACCTTGAATGGTTCGAAATACGGCAATATGAAGGAACTGCGATTTCGCGTCGAAAACGGCGTCTGGCGTGCAGCCTTCGCGTTTGATCCGAGTCGCCAGGCAATCGTGTTGGTTGCGGGCAACAGAGTTGGACGCAATGAGGGACAGTTCTACCGAACACTCATCGACATCGCCGATAGACGTTACGGAGAACACCTGGCATGGTTAGGAAAGGACGATTGATGACTAGAGGAGCGGTTCTGCAAGAAATCTGGGATCAGTTGCCCGATGAACGCAAGCATCGAATCTTGGCACAGGCCGACGTGCTACGGGCCGAATATCTCACGCTGCAGGAACTGCGACGAGAGGCTGGTCTGACTCAGGTTCAAGTGTCACAGGCCCTTAACATACCACAATCAAATGTTTCGCGATTAGAGAGTAGTTCAGATATGTTGCTTTCGTCGCTGCGTGGATATGTTGAAGCTGTGGGTGGCAAACTCAGCCTTGTCGTTGAATTGCCGGACAAGCAACCGATTGTGTTAGGCGGGTTTGGCGATCTGCTAGGCAACGGGGATGATTCACAGTCGCGCGGCAAGGTTGAGCCCAGTACTGTCCCTGCACTGCACGAGGCATGACGTGAACGACTGGTGATCGCACATCAGGAGCAGTTCGTGGAGGCATGGCATGATCACTTTGGTGCTTGAAGCAGATCCTATTGCGATTGGCATTGAAATGGGTGATAGTAGATTCACGGTCAACCTGACTGATGGTCGCGCGCTCACCGTACCTCTTGATTGGTATCCATGCCTCTATCACGCGTCCCGATCTGAACGAAACAACTGGCAACTGCTTGGCAGCGGCTATGCCTCGAATGGCCAGACCTGGATGAACACATCGGCGTCGAAGGACTGTTGGCCGGCGCAGTAGTGAGATTAAACACCGCATTCAGCAGTGGTTGAGGCAGCGGTGGGAAGAGACCCCTGCCGTAGCGCGCTTTCACTACCATGTTCTCAAGCTGGCGCGCACCCTCACGCAGTGGGCGCAAAGCGTCATCGCCGATCTGGCTGGCAAAGATGCCATACGGACCCAGCATAGACCAGAGGCGCCTGTAGTACCGGCCGCGCAATGTTGTATAATGTGTTCAGAGGAGCTGGCCGGGTGTTCGTAGGAAGATTACATGGGGCATGACAAACATATGGCGGAAGAACATTCGACCAACAACTCTCTCCAGCAAGGTAATTCAGCGCCTGCACGAATTGCTCACCTGCTAAAGAGCCGTCGCAAGGAGATTCTGCGCCTGGCGGCGTCCCACGGTGCTCACGATGTCCGCTTCTTTGGCTCGGTTGTGCGAAACCAGGCAACGGATCGCAGCGATCTTGATGTCCTAGTCGAGTTTGAGACAGGTCGGAGCCTGCTGGATCGCATCGCGCTCATGCAAGATCTTGAAGACCTGTTGGGAATTGAAGTGGATGTTGTGACAGAACGTTCGGTCCACCGTGATCTGAGAACTGAAATCGTGGGGAGCGCGCAGCCGCTGTGAAGGATGAACGGCTCTATGTCCGCCATATGCTGGCGTGCCTGGAGCGTATCCAGACATATACTGCGCCAGGTTATGCTGCCTTTGAAGCCAACACGATGGTGCAGGATGCAGTCATCCGGAACCTGGAGATCACGGGGGAAGCGGCTAAGCAAGTCGGCCCAGATCTGCGAAGACGATTCCCTGAAGTGCCGTGGCGGCGTATCGCCGGCATGCGTGATGTGCTCATTCATGGCTATATGGGCGTCGACATTGACGAAGTGTGGAATGTCGTAGCCAACGATCTGCCAGAACTGAAGAACCAACTCGCACGAATCCTCAATGAGGCTGAAGGCTGAGCAGTCTTCAGTGCTATCTGTTCGGCCAGTCTGACGCGTATCCTCCATTGCCTTTCTACGGCGATCAACTACCTGATCGAGCCAAAGATCCCCAAACCATCCGATATCCGGTTCTCTTTCTGGCCAGGACCGTTCGAATGGTACCTGCAAAACTACAGTCCAATTGCGTAAATCCCTGCCCTTGCGGCTATTACGGCGACGATCGTAAAGAATGCACCTGCTCCATGGGCACTGTGCTGCTTTCGAGCAGCAGCGCATGAGATGATGCGCTACCGGGACGCCAAAGGCACCAGATCCTCCGGCCCGCTCATGGACCGCATGGCGCAATGCGCCCGCTGACACGAACGCATCCACCTGGATGTGCGGCGCGAGTCCTTTGAAAAACTGGCTGCGTTGGAAGGTGGCGAATCTTTCGACGTGATCCGGGCGGGTAGAGGCAGCGCGCCATCCTTGAGCTTTTGTTGTCATTTCCCCTCATACACAAGAAACACGGCAGATCGTGAAAGATCTGCCGTGTTTGTTTGTCAGCGTACTGTCGGCATGGATTCGCCGGTCAACTGCCTACGAGATGTGGGCGCTGTGTGCCTACGTAAACTGCATAGACCGACTGGCTGGCCGTCATGAAGAGACGATTGCGTCGGGGACCGCCGAAGGTGAGGTTGGAGGTCGTTTCCGGCAGCAGAATCTGGCCGATGCGCTCGCCGTCATCGGGGGCGTAGACGTGGACGCCGTTGTAGCCAGGTCCATTCCATCCAGCCGACGCCCAAATGTTGCCGTCTACATCTGCCTGAACACCGTCCGACCCTACGGTTCTGTCGCCATAGGAGGTATCCGTGAATACCTTGCCGTTGCTTAGCGACGTTTCGTTGTCCACATCAAAGACGACAATGTTGGCATCGGCGGTCACCACATACAGCTTGGAGAAATCGGGCGAGAAGCAGAGGCCGTTGGGCCGGTTCAGATCATCCGCGACCAGCGTCACTTCGCCGCTGTTCGGGTCAATGCGGTAGACGCCCGTCACTGCCTGGGGAAAGTCCCGCTTGATACCTTCATAGTTTCCCACAATACCCCAAGGCGGGTCCGTAAACCAGACGCCGCCATCCGTGTGTACGACGGCGTCATTGGGTGAATTGAAGGGTTCCCCGTCAAACATGTCTGCCAATACGGTCATGCTGCCATCCAGTTCGTAGCGAACCACGCGCTGGTTGAGATGCTCGCATGAAATCTGGCGCCCTTGCCAATCAAAGGTGTTGCCATTGCTGTGCCCGGAAGGGCTGCGGAAGACACTGACGTGGCCATCTTCATTGAGCCACCGGCGTTGAATATTGGCAGGAATATCACTCCAGACCAGAAAGTTGCCCACACCGCTCCAGGCCGGTCCTTCGAACCACATTCCGCCGGTGTATAGGCGCACAATCGGCGTGTTGCCGATTTTGGCCTTGAAGCGCTCGGGGTTTAGCACAATCACGTCGTTGTTCGGGTAATCAATTGGCAGCGCGTCCGGGCCATATTGGGTGACTCCGCCGCCTGCTTCCCCTTGCGCCCGGAGGGGTGATGTGGCGGAGAGGGCCGCGATCGAGGCGACTGCGGCCGCGGCGGTCGTCACAAAAGTGCGCCGACTGAGCTGCCTGGGCGGCTCTGGTTGAATGACCGATGTCTCTTCCGTGGCCAACACTTCTTGTTCGATCCCATTGGTGCTGTGTTCGTTCAACATGTTTGCTCTTCTCCTGGTTGCTGTGATGTGGGTCTGCTTGTCGTTCGAAGGCTCTTTCAAGAATTGACTGCCCCGCATTCCTCCCGGCCAAGGCTATCCGCCTATCGGTTGAAGTTTCCCGACCGACGGGGGCTGTTCCGTTTCTACTGCGCAATCAAACGCATCACCCCCTTTCGTGGCAGATCTGAACAGACCAGCAGGTAGACGGCGGCCAACCTGAATACGTGTGGCGCTCTTGCGGATGGCTTCAGTGCGCAACATACGCGGACCATGTCGTACATTCAGCACCGTGCGGATAGGCGCATCGGCGATGGTGGCAATGTCACGACGGAAGTCTTTGTCTGCCGCGTGCTGATTCGAGAAGACATTTTTCTAATTTGGGAAGCTGTGGCTACGTCATCATACTGTAAGAAAAATGCTTGCGCAAGCGCCTTTCAAAACTCAAAAACCTCGGTCAGTCTGGACCCATGCCAAAGTCGGCGCATGTCACTTCTCAGGGCATAGAAGAATTTCGCCAAGTGTGGGATACTATCGCCCAGAAACGCGCCAGAGATTGACCCGTTCACCCATTGACAATTCCAGAGAACGCGACTGCCGCCATTGAGTCACCCGCGGCCGGTTCGCGCATCCCCTTCTGCCCACCCCGCGACAGGAAGTGAATGATGACGGCGAATCAAGCATCCGCGCAACCGACCCTTCGCATCCAGTTGATCGGCGGATTTCGCCTTCTTCTCGATGCAACGCCCATCCGCATCCGATCGACGCGGCTGCAATCTCTGCTGACCTGCCTCACCCTCCAGCGCCACGCGCCCATCTCGCGCCAGCAACTTGCCTTCCTCTTCTGGCCCGAATCGACCGAATCCCAGGCGCGCACCAATCTGCGCCAACTTCTGCACCATCTGCATCAGACCGTGCCCGATAGCGAACACTTCTTGCTCGACGATGGCCAAAGCCTGGCCTGGCGCGCGGATGCAACCGTCGCCAGCGATGTAGCCGACTTTGAAGCCGCGTTGGCGCGCGTCGCAAACAGTGGAAACAGGCGGATGAATTCGCAGTCCCGCCAGGCGCTGACACAAGCCGTCGATCTCTATCAAGGCGATCTCGCGCCGGACTGCTACGACGACTGGATCGAAGCTGAACGAGAATCGCTGCGTCGGCAATATGTGCAGGCGCTGGGCAGACTCATCCATTTATTGGAGAACGAGCGGAGCTATGCGAAGGCCATCGACTACGCCCGCAAGCTGACCCAGGCCGACCCGTTGGATGAGGATGGCTGGCGTACGCTGATGCGTCTGTACGCGCTGGACGGCAGGCGGAGCGACGC
>JAAUPU010000147.1 GCA_012032975.1 Caldilineaceae bacterium
GCGCCCCGCTGCACCTCGCTGCGCGGCGAGATGTGCAACTCGTCGCCGACGATCTGCATGTCTCCGTCGTAACGGGCCAGCACCCGGCGCATGAAGGCGAGGTCGCTTTCGTTCAACTGCACCTGCACGCCGACCGATTCCTGGAATGCGGTGATGACCGGGGTCAGGCCAAGCTGGCTGGCAAAGTTGCTGGCCAGGTCCGCGACCGTCGTCTCGGTGTAGGTCTGGGTGCGTCGTTCCAGCCGCGCCTGCTGGAAGAGATCCTCGGCCAGCACCACCAGTTCCGGCGGCTGATCCTGTTCGATCTCCAACTCCAGTGCGCTGATCGTGCCGCGGAAGATCTCGGTCGGACTGCTCTCGTCGCCTGCGAAAAGGGCGATCTTGGCGCCGAGCTTGAGAATTTCGTCATCCTCGAAAGCCAGGTCCGCGCTGCCGCGTACATCGCTGGCCACATTGCTCAGCCGCAGTTCCAGCGACGAAAGCCCGCCTTCCTGCTCGGCCATCTGGAAGCTGAGCGCGAGTTCATTGACCAGCGCGTGCTGCTGGCTGTCGATCTGGATGGTCGGTCGTGCAGTGTAGGTCTCTGCTGGCACAGTCTATGCCCTGTCTGTCGATTGATTCAATGGCTGATTTAATCTGCCCTCAACCGCGCACGGCGCTCGTCAAGCTGGAGCAGTTGGCGGCGCATCATGTCCATCTGCAGTTGGGCGGGCGGAGTGGCCTCGACTTCAGGCTCCTCCCGTTCGGGCCGTTCGCGTGGTTCGACTTCCGCGCTGATCTCTTCGATGAAAACCGGCATGGCTTACTCCGTATCGAACTGGATTTTGCCGACCAGGGTCGCTTTGGCGCCCACATCGGCCTTGAGGGAGGCAGAGCCTTCGATCTTGGCCTGCCCGCCCAGGCTGAAGGTCGCGCCGGCGTCGGTGGAAAGGCCGGGCATGGCCGGCGCGGGCAAGAGCTTGCTGGTGTCCAGCTTCACTTCCACGGGCAGAGAAACCTCGCTGCGCAGCCCATTGAATGCGCCAGCGTTGGCAGAAACGCCAAACGATGCGCCGCTGCCTGGGACAGTCGAAAAGCTTGCCCCCCCAGCCCCACCGCTAATTCCAGAGGAAATCCCACCGCCGATGCCCGCACCGATGCCGCCTCCTACCCCGCCAGAAATTCCACCGCCCACGCCCACGCCGATACCGGCTCCGCCACCTATTCCGATGCCGAAGCCAGCGCCGCCGCCAATGCCGGCGCTGCCGCTGGCAAATGCGACTGGCCCATTGAGTTTGACGCTGGCGCTGATGGTCAGCGGGCCGGTTGAGAAGCGCAGACTCTCCTGGTTGTTGCTGCCGGCGATGGCGCGCGCGGCCTTGGGATCGCCGGCGAGCTGGGCGGTTTTGGCCGGTCGAGCGCTGGACCGCCGGGCGTTTCCACATCTGCGTTGCGCGCTTGAGATGCCGAACTGGTATCGAAGACCTTGTCCTGGCTGGTGAGCGTGAGACTGACCGTCGAGCGCAATGGCACGCCGTTGGCCGCAAAGAAGTCGATGGTCTCCTTGTACGAATCGACCAGACCGCGAAACATGAAGGTGCCCCACTCGAAGTGGACGGTGGGCGGGGCCTTGGTTCTGGCGTCGGGCTTCATGAATGCGACGACCTTGGCCGTGTGGACGCGCACATCCTCGCCACTGTGGGTCGTGTCGAAGATCAACTCGGTTGAAAGCTGGCCGCTGGTCTGGCTGACATATTGTTGCTTGCTCTTTCCACTGCCCGCTTTGAGCGTGTTCTTGACCGTGTATTGGAGCGATGCCGGGTTGAAGTGGACCTTGAAGCCGCTGCCCGCCATCATCTTCTGTGGTTGGCCGGGGTCGGCGATGCCGAGTTGTGCTTTGGAAATTGGATCGGGCATGGAAACCTTCGCTATGCTCGTTCGAGTGTGAGACCTTCGTGGGCGAGATGCAGCTCTTCAATGCCCACTTCGCCGGCCGTGGCATTGAGGTCAGGTGATTTAAACTTGACCGGCAGCGTGTTGAGCAGCGTCCAGGTCAAGCGGGGTTTGCCCGCTCCGTCCATGAGCCGAATGGTGACGTTGAGCCGATAGGCGTATGCGCCCTGGCGGTTGACCAGTTCAAACCATTGCCAGAGATGGCGGGCATCGGTGATGCCCCGTTTGAGGATCACCGTGGCAAAGGTCACCTGGCCGCTGCGTTGGGCCGCGCCATAGTTACGCCCACCCTCTTTGATCACCTTAGGCTCCATGGTCGCCTCCAGCCCGGTGCATTCGGAGAAGGCGCCCCGGCACAGCGGGATCGCAGAGCCTGCGCCGCCGCCGAGGGGGACTTCGGTAAACTCCACCTCGAAGCGGAAAACGTGTAGCGGATCGAGCAGAATCTCGTTTGCCATCGCCCTGTCTGCCCTCCCCTACCGCTGCATCGAGAGCGACGCGCCGCCGCCTTCATCCAGAGCCAGCACCACCGTGATCGCTTCCACCGTGGCCGCGGGGTCGATGCGCACGTGCGCGATGACGCGTCCATTGTCGATGTCGTTTTGGGTCATGGTGCTGCGGTCGCAGCGAACAGAGTAGGCTTGTTCGGCAGATGCGCCTCGCAGTGCGCCGGCGCTGCGAAAGCCATCCAGCAGCCAGCGCAACTGGTCGCGGACCTGCCCCCAGAGCCGTTCGCCCGAATTCTCGAAGAGCAGATCTTCGCCAACCCGCCGCGCCGCAGCCACGAGGATCGCCATCAACCGGTTGACCGGGGCTTGGCGGTAGGCGCTCTGCAGACTGGTGGTCACGTCGGAAAAAAGTTGGAAGCCGCCGGGTGTCTGCACGAACAGCGAAACCCGTTGGCCGAGGGTGTCGATCTGCTCTCGGCGCAGCGCCGGTCTCAATTGGTGAACGTCCATGACCGGCAGGCCCGCGCTGCTTCGAAATGCGCTTCGCTCTAGACCAGATCTCGCCAGCAGCCCGGCCAGCAGGCCATCGGGCGCGGCCAAGCCTTGTGGCAGATCTGCAGACCCCGCCGTGCGCACCCACGGATAGGCCAACTGCACAAAGGCCGACGCCATGCCCGCGGGCAATTCTGCGCTGGACTCTTGCGGTCTGTGGCTCAACGGCTGACCCGGCAGCGCGTCGAGATAGCCGAGCAAGTCGTACTCTGGCCCGGAACTCGCTACGGGCATGGGCAGGGCTGGCGACCAGTTGCACCTCGCGTTGGGCGCGGCTCAGGAAACGGGCGCAAACGCCGACCGACTTGCACCAGACGATGTAACCCTGTTCGTCGGCATGGGGCGCTTCAACTCGGCAAACCGGGCTGTCCGCTGGCGCGGGTGGCGCCTCCTCCGAACACTCGACGAATTGCTCCTTCAGCGCCGGCAGCTCGACGATGGGGTCGATGGACGTCTCTGGGCTGCGCACGATGTCGGGTAGGTCTGGCAAAACGAGAAAGGAGACATCGGTCAACCCAAAAAGCTGGCCCACGCCTTGCCAACTTGCCGGATCGACCGCGCTGGCTGAGACGACGCCCTGGCCAAAGCCCGGCAGGAGCGCATCGATCCGCGCATTCATACGCACACTGCGATCCCCGCTCTGGTCGAGATAGGGCCAGGGGTCGCCCACGCGCACGACGTAACACTTGCGCCCGCCCTGTGCAAAAAGGAACGCACAGCCAGACCCAGGTAGGTTGGCATTTGCACCCCGCCGGTTGCCAGCAGCCGTTGCTCCCACGCAAAGAGCCGATCGAAGATCTCCCACGTGTCGATGGGCGTCGGCAAGTTCAGCAGGTTGCTCTCCGTCTGTGGCGAGGTCAGCCAGCGGCGTTCGGTTAGCCAGACCGCGATCTCTGGTGGCAGCGCCGTCTCCCGACGACCGACAAAACCGATGAAGCAGGCGATGTCAGTGCGGTTGGGATCGCTGATCACTCTTGGCGGCTGGTCTTCAAAACGCAGGCCAAAATTGGCTGTCATGGCGGAGATTTCCTCGGCGGAGACATTGTTCGTTCGATCCGATGAAACGTGAGGCGTGGTGCGCGCAGCAACGTACGTACTACGCTTCACGCACTCGTCTTACCCAATGGCTGAATCAACAGCTACGCATGATGAGAGGAGGGGGTGAGCCTGGATCGTCAACCCGTCGTCCCATCATCTTCTCAGGAACCCCTCATCCTTGGCCCGGCGCCTGGTATTGCCTACGCATCGATCTCAAAGCCCTCGGCGGCCAGCACCATCTCTTCGATGGCCACGTCTTCTGCGCCCTTGCCGGTGAGGGTAGGGCCTTTGTAGGACTTGGGCACCGCGTTGCGCAGCAGCCAGCTCTGCACCGGCCTGCGTTCCTCATCCAGCAGGGTAATGCGCACATTCATCTTGACGGCGGGTCCGCCGGTGTACGCAGCCTTGATCCACTCCCAGACTGTCTTGGAGTTGATCACCCCCCGCTTGATGGTTGTGTCCGAGGGCTTGTGCATGCCCACGACTTTGCGGACATGATTTTCCGGGTCGTTGCCGTTGCGATACTCGGCGACGGTGAACTCGACGCCCAGCCCGGAGACTTCGGAGAAGCCGCCGAATGCCTCGGCGTTGTTGAAGGAGACGAGATAGTTAAACGCGCTGTATGGCATGTCTCGATTTGGCATGATTTACCTCGGTTCAAGAGTCAAAGTTTGGCGTGAGCAATCGGTCATGGTCTCTCCTATGACCGTGCGTCGGCGGTCTTTTGGCCGATGCGGAAGATGACAAACTCGGCGGGTTTGAGTACCGCCACGCCGATCTCGCAGATCAAACGGCCGTTGTCCAAGTCGTTCTGGGTCATGGTGCTGCGGTCGCAGCGCACGAAATAGGCCTCTTCGGGCGTGCTGCCGAGCAGTGCACCGCTGCGCCATTCGTTAAAAAGGAAGTCGGAGACTGCACCGCGGATCGCGGCCCAGAGCCGTTCTCCGTTGGGTTCGAAGACCGCCCACTGGGTGGAACGGTCGATGGAGCGCTCCAGATAGTTGAAGTAGCGGCGAACGTTGACATATTTCCAGAGCGGCTCCGACGAGACCGTGCGCGCGCCCCCAAACCCGGTTGCCTCGCCCAAAGAAGTAGCGCAGGCAGTTGATGCCCTGTGGGTTGAGGATCTCTTGTTGGTTGTGGTTGACCTCGCGCGAGAAGCGCAGCGCACCCAGCACGACCTCGTTGGCAGGCGCCTTCCAGACCCCGTTGAGCGCATCGTTGCGGGCATAGATGCCGCAGATCGCACCCGACGGCGGCACCGTGATCTCCTTGGGGATCAGTTCGTTGTCGGGCGATGCCAGCGGGTTGTCGACCACCAGCCACGGATAATAGAAGGCCGCGTGGGAAGAGTCTACGACGCTGCGAGTGGTCTGGACAGAAGCCTGGTCGTCGTTGGGGCCGCAGTCGAGAACGGCGATGCGATACTTGGCGCGCACATCGACATGGGCGAGCAGTGCGTTCTGCACCGCCGCGGCGCTGCTGGCTGTCAGGGCCGAATAGCCGGGCGCGGCCACGATGGAGATGTCGTCGATCTCCTCCAGCCGTCCCAGCGCCTCCGAATAGGCCGATGCATTGGGATCTGCGGCGTCGTTGTTGATGGTGGCGACCGGCGCTGCGCCATCGTTGCCGCCAGTCAACGCAAAGCGGTTGGCGGCGCCCCCAGAGAAGAAGCCATTGCGCAGCGCCAACGCGCTGACATTGTTGCGGATAGACAAAAAGTAGGGGTTTGCCACGGCGTCCGAGCGTCGCGTTGGCGTCTGGCTGAGTACCGAACGGATTGAGCGCGGGTGGTCGGCGGCAAAGCCCAGATCCTCCTGAATGATCACGCTGCCGTCAGCATCTTCGGATTCCACAGTCACCAGATGCAGGCGGACATTGCTGGTCAACCCGGCGGCCAGGTCGAGCGGCGTGGCTGCGTCCAGGGTGGTCGCATTGAGCCACGCTGCCCCCACCTTTTGGAAGAACTGGGCAGGGTCGTTGGCATTGACGCCGGCCATGCTCATGAGTGAGCCGGTGGCGCGCCGCCCAGTGTGACCGCGCTGGCGGGCAACTGTTTCTCGCTGACGCGCACCACGCCGAGATAACCCGAACCAGGCGCCATCGCCACAAATCTCGCCTCGTTGTCATCGTCATCGACCACAAAAGCCGACTGCGCGATGCCGCTGTTATCCGCGCGCGCGCCACAAACGTCCGCACGATGTAGAGCCGTGCGCCGCCGTTGTTGAAAAAGGCGCGCACGGCGTGGGCCATGTAATTCGGCGTCGTCTGCCCGGCGCCAAAGGAAAGATCGCCGTAGCCGCCAAAGATGCGGGCATATTCGCCAAAGCTGGTCACCAGTTCCGGCGATTGGTTGAGAGGCCCCTTGCGCGTCGAGCCGACAAACGCGGTCGTGCTTGTACTCACCCCCTCGATGGATGGGGGTCGAAAGCTGACTTCCTCGACGATGACGCCGGGCGCTAGATATTCGGGCATCGGGATCACTCCTTCTTGTGCATAGTCGAAATTGCGTTCGGACGAAACGGGTTCTGTGACGGGTGAAGCGGCTGAATGCGATTTTCCCAGGTGCGTGGCGCGTTCGCTGGTACACACCACGTTCTACGCACGACGAAATCTGTCGCAGTGCTTGCGCCGCACTGCACTGGCAGATCGATCACGCCGTCGCGAGCTGGCAGTGTCAATCTCAGGGCAGTGCGACCGCAATCCGCACCGAGACGCTTTTGCCCGCGGAGATCATGACCGCTTCGCTGCTGCGCGGCAGTTGCTCGCGGCGCGCCTCCAGGTCGTCAGGGTCGGGAGGCGTTGTGGCGCTGACCGTGGCCAACGGGTCGAAGATCGCTTCCACACTGGCCTCGATCTCGCGCACAAGCACCGCGCCGTTGCCGTTTGCCTGGCCAAAGGTGATGGCGGGCACACCAGGCGCAGCAAGCAGCGCTTCGCCCCGCGGCCGGCCGCGCCAATCGGTCAAAC
>JAAUPU010000148.1 GCA_012032975.1 Caldilineaceae bacterium
ACGAGAAAAGCATCCCTATGTGGAAACTGTGTCGATCTAGAATCGAATCCTCAAACCGATAGACAGAGCATACAATACCCGTTCATTGCAGTCAACGAGGCAGAATCAATGGGCGCATCCCAGACCAGGGAGACTCTGAACCCAGTTTGGCAATGATTCTGTAATAGTTCGATAAGTTGACCGTAAGGTTGCTTCTTTACACTCGCAGCGTCGGCAGACGCGCTGCGAGCGCATCGTCGATCGAGACCCATAATCCTGTCAGATTCCTCGACGATTTAGCGCAAGTGAAAAGGAGACCAACCATGTCGTACTTGCCCTATGACACCACGTCGCCTGGTGCGAGGCCCCACTTCCCCAAAGAGATCACTTCAATTGGAACGATTCCCGCGGTCGAACCTCGGGAATTACCCCCAGTGCAGCCAGAGGAATCAACCCCATCGTCACAGCTTTTCAAAACAGGCGATGGCCAGCCTCGCCCCTTTCCATCAGCTTTTGTTCGAGCGGTTTGGCCAGGGTCCAACCGTCATCGTGCCCCACGACTGTATCCACCACGCGTTCGAGGCCCAGGCTGCCGCCAATCCCTACGCCATCGCGGCCCAACATCTGAACGAGTCGATCACCTATCGCGAGCTTGACCGCCAGGCGAACCGGCTGGCCCGGCTGCTAGAGAGCCACGGCGTCCAGCCCGGCGACCATGTCGCCCTCTTTGTGCAACGCTCGATCCCGATGTTGGTCGGGCCGTGATGAAAGGTTAAAAACGGCGAAATGACCCTTCAGATCGACCACTTTGTGCTGTTTGCCACTGACGCCTACAATATAGCAGCGGGAGGCGCCAAAGAACGAACGGAACCATGCTCCCCACAGAATGATCCAATATTCCCTTGGGCCGGCGCGACATCAACCCAGACGCCTGCTCCTTGAACATGACCGCCATGCTCAGGCCGAGCGTGCTGGGCTGGCTCAATGCCAAAGGATCGACCCGTGCGGATGCGCCTTTCTCGGAAACGGCTTAGGTCGAAGCTCTGCTCACTTCGCTGACACGCTTGTGCGCACAACACGAAGCATCCATCGCGCATATCAAAGCGGCGGTTGACGTTGAAGGTTGCTGTTGCGAAGGGGCATCACCTGCGGGGAAGGCGCCATCGTCTGGGACTGGCACGAGCCGGTTCAGACGCCGCGGCTCGACTTCATCCTGAACGCACGCGTCAATGCGAGGCCGGCCGTGCTGAAGAGGATCGTTTTGGAAGCCGTGGAGGCCACCAAGCCGATCCAGCCTCGTGCTACAATTTCGAGCACTTCGAATGTTTCGGCCCGATACCGCCAAAGCCGACGTATCGGTTCGCTAGATAGATTAGAGACAATGGATATCGCCGACATCAAAAAGCGCGTTCAAACAGACCAATATGCTTACAGTCTCCATGCTGAAATGGAAAGGAAGATAGATAAGTTGACCTTCACGCAAGTTGAAGAAGCGCTGTTAGATGGTAAGATATTGGAGCAATACCCTGACAGTGGGCGCGGTGAAAGTTGTTTGGTCGTTGGTTTTTCTGGAGAAACACCGATTCATGTTGTTTGTGGCTGGCGTGGCGAGAAGATCGCCTTGATTACGGTTTACATCCCAACTCTGCCCAAGTTTGTTGATCCCTGGACGCGAGGAAACGTAAACGATGACTGAAAGAACAAAGAAGAACCAGTGCAATTTCTGTGGAAGTGAAAGGTATGAGGAGCGACGAATCGAATATCTTTATAGCTACGAAGGGAGATATTTGCTCGTTCCGAACACACCTGTCGAAGTATGTGCTAGTTGCGGAATGATCTACTACGATGCGGCAGTTCTCAAGAAGATTGAACAGCGTTTTTTTGCCATCCGGGACAATGTCGAAAAACCAGACCAGGTTATCCAGATTCCAACAGCCGCTTATGCCTGAACAGGAAAATATGGGTTGCCAACGTCCTGATCGCTTCGCCGTGAGATGTCCCAGGAATCGAGTGATCGGCCGAGCAGCCCAAAGCGGCGAGGGCGTGGCCGAATGGCTGATCTAATTTTGGTCAAGGCCGCGCCAAGCGGCCCCGCTGGCAGGCTCAATGCCGAGGGTCTGGTGAGGGCCGATGGCCCCTTCTCGGCGACCGATTGGGATGAGGCGCTGCCAAATGCACAGCGCCGATTTCCCATATCAAGGCGGCGATTGACGCCGTAGGTGTTCTGTTGCGGCTGGCAGCACCGATCCCCTGCACGACACTCCACCATACAAAGCAGCACACAACCAATCGATAGGGAGAGAGCCATGAACGAGCAATACCAAATCCTGAGCGAGACGGAGCAGGGGCGTCAGAAGATTCGCGACATTCAAGTGATGATGCTGCAAGGACCGCGCAGCTACACGTTGGTCAAGGTCGTTGCCGAAGACGGCCTCTACGGGATCGGCGAAGCCTACGGCAGTCCTGGCGTTGGTGTGAAGGAGCAGATTCTGGCGATCAAGCCGGCGCTCATCGGACGAGACCCGCTGGAGATCGACGTGCTCTACACCCTGATGGGCCAGAACCGGAATCCGGGCGTCGGCTGGGCCGGCGCCAGCCGCACCGATGGCTCGGCCCATGCCTTGATGCGGGCTGCCAGCGGCATTGAGATGGCGCTGTGGGATCTGGCAGGGAAAATCCTGGGCGTTTCGTCGACCGTGCTGTTGGGCGGAAAATTTCGCGACAAGGTGCGGGTCTACGATCACGCGCATCCCAGGGATATGCTCGACAGGGCTTCGTGCGAGGAGTGGGCGCAGCAGGTCAAGGAAGACCCGGCCGGCTTCACCTGCCACAAGTTTGGCTTCCCACACACGACGCCGGAGACCGATGCTGGGCGGGATCTCGCCAATCGGGTGCTGACGGTGCGCGAGTTGCGCCAGATCGAGGAGGGCTTTGCCAACTGCCGCGAGGCGCTCGGCTGGGACCACGACATCATGGTTCACTGCCATTGGGAATACGATGTACGCACCGCGATCCAGATCGCGGAGGCGGTGGCGCCCATCAAGCCGGTGTGGCTCGAGGACGCGATGATCGTCAACTATTCGGAGAGCTGGAAACGGCTGACCGCCAGCTCGTCGGTCCCCATCTGCACGGGTGAGAATCTGTGGCGGCGGTCCGAATTTGCCGACTTCATCGTCCATCAGGGCTGCGACATCCTGCACCCGGACCTGCGCAACAGCGGCGGTTTCCTGGAGAACAAGCGGATCGCAGACATGGCCGAGGTGTGGGGGGGTGCCGATGGCGACGCACAACACGGGCAGTCAGCTCAACACCTGGGCAACTGCCAGTGGGCAGGCTCCATTCGCGACTTCATCGCGTGCGAAACCGTCACCGGAAAGGGCGACTGGATGGACGAGTTGCTGATTCTCGATGGACCCTACATCGAAAACGGCTATCTGAGAATCACGGAGAAGCCGGGCTTCGGCGTCGACCTGAACCCGGACGTGGCCCAGGCCCACCTGGCTGAAGGCGAGAGCTGGTGGGGGTGAGCGCGGAGCAGGAATAATGCCCCTGACGGACGGACTTGCATGATTCATTTCACCATCTTGCTGACCAATACAGATTTATAGGCGATCGCATCAAGTTCTAGGAGGCCCGTAATGGTACTCACGATCGATGCAGTTTTCGATGGTCAAGTTTTTCTGCCTGTACAACCTGTCCAGTTGCCGGCAAATACACGCGTACAAATCTCCGTAACTGCTGATGACCCGTCTTCAGCCTCTTTTCTAGACGTCGCAGAGTCTTTGGCGCTGGACGGGCCACCGGATTGGGCCTTGCAACTAGATGAGTATCTGTATGGCGGCAAGCAGCCCAATGGATCGTGAAGTGTTC
The DNA here is from genome assembly GCA_012032975.1 of Caldilineaceae bacterium. Next base: position 3,850 of record JAAUPU010000148.1, read on the forward strand.
CTCGATACGGCCTATGTCATTGCGCTAGCCAATGCGAAAGATCAATTGCATGGGAAAGCGGTTGCCATAGCCACGCAACTACGCACGCAGGAAACGAAGTTGGTAACAACACGTGCGGTCTTGTTTGAAATTGGAAACGCTTTGTCGGGCCAACGATTTCGTGCAGCAGCGGTGCAACTGTTACATGCACTGGAAGCCGATCCGACCGTTGGAATCATTACGGTAACGGATGGTTTATATAGCCAGGCATTCAATTTATACCGTACGCGCCCCGATAAGGAATGGGGACTTGTGGACTGTCTCTCCTTTGTGGTTATGCAGGCGCGTAAATTGAGCAGTGCTTTAACCACAGATATGCATTTCCAACAAGCGGGTTTTCGGGCCTTGTTGCGAGAGTGACTGTATTCCTTTTCGGAACTATCGCTCGGAACCCGCCACTCTTGGTTTGCGCCTCACGAACGTCCGCTCGCGCTGGCAGGCTTTTCCATTGCTTCTCCAACTTTGCTGTCCGATGCAATGGGGGTGTTCAAACGCCGCAGGCGCAGGCAGTACAACTTGGCGTTGCCCGGCATCGAGATGAAGCACATTTGGCTGTGTGATGAGGTGTGTCGAGAGGCTGCAACAATTGCGCGAGGTGCTGGAGCAACGAGAACAACCATGGCACAAAAGCCACAGGCATCGATAGCCCAAATCGCCGATTGGCTCGCACAGATCTATGGCGGCGTGGCGACGGACCTTGCGCCGATTTCTGGCGGCTTCTGGTCGGCGACGTACACCTACCGCGTCGGTGAGGATGAATATGTGTTGCGGCCCAGGCCCACCTGGCGGACCGCGAGACCTGGTGGGGCTGAGCGCGCAGCAGGAATAATGTCGGGTCAAGATGACCGAGGCGATTTGGGTGACCTTGCAAATGAGTCCAAAGCCTGGCATTGCAGGATTGAAAGAGGAAGAGAGCAACAAGCATGATTCAGACCCAAAGTCTCGATCTGTTCGCGGGAATCCCGGTCACCGACTACGCGGTAGCGGTGAAATGGTACGAACGGCTGCTAGGCTCCCCGCCCACATTCTTTCCGCACGACACAGAGGCCGTGTGGGAGCTTGCAGAGCATCGGTATGTGTACATTGTGCAGCAACCGGACCATGCCGGCCATGCCATGCACACGCTCTTTGTCGATGACCTTGATGCGATCATCGCGCAGATCGCAGATCGGGGACTCGATCCTACGAAGCGGGAAACCTATTCGAACGGCGTGCGTAAGATCACGTACCGCGATGTCGACAGAAACGAGGTCGGGTTCGGCGGCGCTTCTCTGTAACCGGCTTTCTGTCAGGGCGGCGGAGAGTGAATTGTTCTTTGTAGTCTGGGTGGAGCCGCGGGGGAGAACCTACGCCCACTCAACACGACCGCTGCATCAGACCCCGACAGCCGATGGTCGCCGGGGCAAGATGACCGAGGCGATTAGCCACTCGTCTCGTTTACAGCGTACGAATTCTTTGCAAACAGGTTGTTGAGGGAAATCATGAATCATAATCGTGCTCGATATGTATGGGATTATAATATTACGCAAGAACAGTTTGATGAAATGCTGGCCGGACGTTTTGAAGACGGGCATCTCAATCGTGACTGGGCAGCAATACGCGTGATCGAGTGGGCAAAATATGAAGATATGATCCGGATACTTGGATTTCCAAATCTTGTTCATAACTGGCCTCGTTGGCGTATGCGTATCCGCTCAGAGGAACAACGGCGTTCTCTGGACTTTCTCGTTGATTGGCTCCCTAAATATCATCCTGAGTTGCTTGATGGAGCAGCAATGGAGTAATGGATATGGACGAAAGGCATTACTACTTTGAGCAACTCTATCCTTTACAAGATCAAGTACTCAAGGTAATCAATCGCGTTGAGACAGGGTTCTATCTCACTGGTGGTACAGCTGTTTCCCGAGCCTACCTTCAGCATCGGTATTCGGATGATTTAGATCTGTTCGTCAATTACGATCCTAATTTTGCGATTTGGTCTTCGATCTTGATCGATACACTTGTTGCCCAAGAGCAGTGGACGTGCGAAATTTCGATGCGGCAACAATTTTTTGTACGTCTTTTACTCGTACAAAATGAGACCGTACTCAAAATAGAACTGGTCAACGATGTGCCAGCACGTGTTGGCGAAGTGCAAGAACACCCTACTTTGGGTCAGATTGACAGCGCAGAAAACATCCTTGCCAACAAGCTCTCGGCGCTGATTGGACGTGATGAACCGCGTGATCTTGCCGATATTTGGGGCCTCTGCACCAAACTTGGGTTATCGCTCAAAGAGGCAATTGATGGTGCGCAAAGTAAAGCAACGGGCATTTATCCACCTGATTTAGCAAGGAAGTTGTGTACGGTTACACACAGGGAATGGGAGTTAATCCGATGGATTGATCCTCCAGTTCCTGAACAATATATTGCAGAACTGAATACACTTGGTGAAGGCTTAATCCTTGTCTGATTAGCGAATGAGAGCAATCCAGCCGCGGAGTACCTTTCTTGGATACAGTATGATGGCATGGCGTGAAATTGTTTGGACGTACGGATCGGGTCGTCTAGTTGCTTGGTCGGTTGGCAGGTTTGTTGCTGCCAACATTTCGTGTAGACGACTCGGCTAAATTGGTGCGGATCACTCGCCGCAGCCCGGCAAGCGATGCTCACGATGGGTGTCGAGCTAGCCTGACATCGCGCAGTCACTACTGGGTGATTTCGGGTGGATGCATAACATTTGTATCCCCGACTCCCCGATGTGGTGGACTTCGCGCGTCGCAGCCGAATGGTTCTGCTTTTGGGTGCGACAATTTGCGGAGTCATTGGAAATGCCCGAACTCTGGACGGATGTAGAAAGGCTGCTTTCCACGCCACAAACCTGAAGTAGAATCGATCGCTGATCTGACCGCTACGCGCTCGACCCACTTTCTGAAACTCGAGGTGGTGCGACGATGAGGGATTCGCAGACCGAAACTTCTTCGACATCGAGCGAAACGTGCAGAAGACAAGTTGGCTACTTGGTCATCGGCGTGGGGAGCCCGCATGGCGCAGACGTGGTCGGCTG
>JAAUPU010000149.1 GCA_012032975.1 Caldilineaceae bacterium
CATACTCTTCTTTTCAACCTCCTTTGGTTCCTCTTCTTCCTCTTTCTTCGGAACTCGCCGCTGTGTAAGCAGCGGCGAGCTTCCTCCTTCCTCAACGCTTCGCACAGCGCACTAAAACGCGGTCACGTAGCTAGAAAGCCAGGCAAGCAAATCGGTTGCGGATCGATTCGCGCCATGCTATCGTATGCTGGTCATTTTTGTTGATTCCGTGACTGTGAGGGAGGCCCTGCCGCACGCCAGTCGGGTCCAGCCCAAAAAGCGGTCGATATACGAGGGGGAACTGATGCCACATATGCTTGTGAGCCAATTGCGTTTTGCGCGCAGCGAGTTCGTACGCGGTCTGGAAGGCGTCACCGATGAGGAAGCACGTCGCCGACTCGGCCAGATGAACAGCATCAGCTGGATGATCGGCCACATGGCGGAACAAGAGAATCGCTATTGGGTGTGGTGGGGGCAAGGCAGAGCGCTGGTGCCGGAGCTGCGCAGTCAGGTGGGCTATGGGCGGCCGGCAAGTACGCCGCCGCTGGCAGAAATGTGGGAAGCGTGGCGCACGGCAACGTCGGCTGCTGACACGTTCCTGGATTCGCTCGATGAAGCAAGATTGCTGACCCACTTTGAACAGCGGGGCACGGTGATCGAAGAGAGCATCGGCACTCTGCTCTTGCGCAATCTCTACCACTACTGGTTTCACTGTGGAGAATCTAGCGCTGTCAGGCAACTACTCGGTCATTCGCCGCTGCCCGAGTTTGTCGGCAATATGGCTCTCGCGTCCTACGCGTCACCGTAGGGCCGATGCTGGGCCAGCATCGAAAGCTTCCGCTACTGACCAGGCTGGTCAGTCATCCTGGTCAGTTCGCCCGCTTGCTCGTCTTCCAGAAAAGGTTCTGGATTTGTCACGGCGAACGGGATGCACTGTCTCCGCTGTCGCCGATCAACGCCTCCAACAAGCTCCCTTCCGACTGACCGTTGGCTTCATCGGCAGGTGGCGGCGTAGGCGTCGCGGTTGCCGTCTCTGTAACCGCGGGGGTCGCAGAAGGAATCGCGGTGGGAGTCGCTGTGCGGGTGGCAAGACGGGTCGCGGTTGGGGTTGACTCAGGCGGATCGTCGGGCGCTCCCTTCGTGACCACCGGCGTGGCTGTTGGCGTCCGCGTTGGCATTCCACCGGCGTCCGATGTGCTCGTCGGGGCACTCGTCAGCGTTCCCGTCGTGGTGGCCGTAGCCTCGACCACGAGCGTCAGCACATTCCCTTCCGAAGTGGATTCGACCACTGGTTCCGCCGGTTCAGATGCCGGAACGCTGGAAAGCTCCAGCTCGGCGGTCTCTACAGGCGCAATACCGGGCGTTTCAGCAAGCGTCAGCGATCCGGCGTCGGGCGTCACTGGCGCCCCGGCGGCGACACGCCTGAATTGGCGGGCGGCGCGTTGACAATCGCCTCCGGTGTCCATGTCGGCGTCGCCAACGGTATTTGCGTCTCGCTGCCCTCACCCGATGGCCGCCCACCGCTTGGACCAATAGCCGTTGGGCGGGCGCCGGCAGGGCGCGCTGGCGCAGCGTCGGACGGGGATGGATGTCGGCGACGGTTCGCCAGGCAGAACTGTCTGCGTCTCTTGCAGCTCTGTGGCTTGGTCAGCCGTTTGGGTTGGCGCCCCGACAAAGGAGGGAAGAGGCGGAGGAACCTGCGAGGCAACGACAGACGGCGTCGCGGCCGGCAGAGGCCCGGAGTAGGAGTCAGCAGTCCCTTGCTGCGACGCGGGTTGCTCCGTGCCGACGGTAGGCCGCGCTTCAGATGTGGCCATCCTACTTGGTTCCGACGGCGTGGGCGTTAGCGCCAGAATGACCAATTCGGTGGCAGGCCATTCGGCGTTGACAACCGCACTCTCGACCTCGGCCAATGTTTGGCCCAGCAAAGCTGACGCATCACTCATCCTGTCGGATCGATGGCGTGCGTCTCGAATCTGATCCAGCCAGAGTGCGAGCAGTTGAGTCCGTTCTGGCCGCGCCACGTCAGCGCTCAGATCCAGCACGAGGTGGACATGGGTCTCGATCTCCTGGATCAAGGTCGGGGGCAACGGTTGACCCGCTTCGGTCAATGCCAGGGCCTCTGAGATGCGCCGTTCTGTCTGGCGCATATGCCACCCAACGGCATCACTGGATTCCGTCGTTAGCAGACGCTGCCAGTTCTCGCTGGCACGCTTGACGCCATAGAGCGGGTGGCCTGGCAGACTCCCGACTATGCCCCGCATTAGCAAGACCGCCAGCAAAAGCGCCGCAGCCAGCGCCAACACACGAACCGCCCATTGCCGCGATCTTGCCCGCTTTGGAAGCGGCCTAATCGTTTCAGTGTACGGGGGAAGAGTCGTCTCGGGCAACGCCACAGGAGAGACGGGCTTGACGCTTGCAGGTGTTGCCAAGCTCTGCGCAAGCGCTGCCAAAGCAAGGGCCGCACGTGCGCGTTCAAAACCATCCTGGCTGATTCGGGGAGCCGGCGTGTTGTGCAGCGACTCTACCAGGCGCAACAGCGGTTCGAGTTGGTCGGCCTCTTCTGCGTTCCGAGCCAGACATTCGTCAACCGTGGCGCCCTGTTGGATCTCGTCGATGCAGCGCGCTAGAATATCATCAAAAGTCATCAGCGGTTCAAGTTTCCAGATGATGGCGAAGGCTGTCGATCGCCCGATGTTGAAGCGCCTTTACGGCGCCTGGCGTCTTCTGCATTACCTCCGCGGTTTCGGCGATGCTCAACTCCTCAATGAATCGCAATACGATCACCTCGCGCTGCTGTTCGTTCAGCTGCTCCATCGCCGTCAACACCCGCTCAAATTCAAGACGGATCTCGGTGCGGGTGTGAAACTGCGCATCTACAGCGACCGGCGCCTGTTCGATTGGAACCTGCACCGAACGCTGCTGATGACGCAACACGTCCACCATTTTGTTGTAGGCCATTCGGTAAAACCAGGATGAAAAAATGGCCACATTGTCTTTTGGCCCGATTCGATAGAGGCCGATCTTTTCAATGAGGTGGATAAAGACCTGCGATGAAATATCTTCGGCCAGATCGACGTCATTGAGCCGGGCAAGGAGGTAGCGAAAAATCCTGTCTGCATAGAGCAGAAAGAGACCATCGTAGGCAGCCGGGTCTGACTGGGTCTGCGCACGCTGGATCAGATCAACCAGGATTTCTTCGCGAAGCGGGTCGCCCCGCTGAACCTCGAACATACACGACTATCCATCATCAGCAATACGAATGCAGGGGGTCTAAAGATACGTCATCAACAACAAAGGCGCAAAGCAATGATCGCTCATCACTTTGCGCCTGATCTGCAAAAGCTCGTATGGTCGAGTCTGCGTCCAGCGGCTACTGAATACCAGCCTCGTTGCGCCGAGTTGGCGACGCGGCTGGCTAGCTGGACGTCATGCCAAGACGGGTCTTCAGCGTCTCCCAAGCCGTGCTCTTGAGTTCCTGCTGGGGAATCTCAACGGCTTCATCGTCCAATTCAAAGAGAATGTTCAGGCGATCCTCTTCGTACTGGGCGCCGGCAATGTCAAGCTTTGCCAAACCATAGGGCAGGGCAACATTACGCTTCCAGTTGCCAATGTGAATAATCAACTCGTCAAAGACGCTGCGGTGCAGTTGCACTTCTTCACGATCCACCAGAGGCAGTGGGATGCTGAGCACATAGTAGCGGTCGCGCCGGAAAATTTCCTGGGGCTTGCCGCGATAGAAATGTTGGGTCGGGTCGCCAGAGCCACCGCGCACAGCTTCGTCGCCAAAAAGGCTCACAGCCATCTGCTGGAGCATGGTCACGCCTGCGACCTCTTGGGCAAAAAAGGGTGCTTTCAAGATGGGCAACGGATGAAAGGCCTCGCTGACGAGCTGTAAATTCTCGGCCTGAGCATTCTTCCAGATATCAAAATAGCTGTCTGACAGTTCCGGCGGAAAGACACGGTTGCAGACCACCGCATCGACGGGGTAGCCATACAGGTTCAGGTACGTGTAGGCGCGCTGCGCCTCTTTGATGACCATGCGCTCGGGATTCATCACAACGCGCATACTGCTTACTTCCCCATCGCTCAGCAACTCGCTCATCCGCTCCAGATAGTCGATCAGCTCCTCGATACCATCGAATACGTCATCTTCTGGCAGAGGCATGTCGCTGAAACGCTTGAGCATGGGACGGGCGATTTGCAACGTCTTGCGCTGGAAGGGGAAGATCTTCTCCATATACCAGCGCGCCATTTCGGGGAAGCTCAGCAATTGCAATGTTGAACCAGTCGGCGCGGCGTCGATGACGATGACATCGTAGTCGCCGCTGTCGGCCAGATAGGTAATCTGCATCAAGCTGGCCAATTCCTCCATGCCCGGCAAGACCGCGGTCTCCTCGGCGACCAGGCTCTCCATTCCTTGCCAGGCGAAGAGCGCATTGAGATAGCCCTGAACGCGACCCCAATATTGATCCATCTGGTTGAGGAGATCGATCTCCTGTCCCCAGAGGTTTGGCGCAAGTTCTGTCAGCTGATTGCCGATCCGCACCTCGAAACTGTCGCCCAGACTGTGAGCTGGGTCGGTGCTGAGCACCGCTGTCCGATAGCCAAGCTCGGCACAGCGGATAGCGCTGGCCGCGCTGATGCTCGTCTTGCCGACGCCACCCTTCCCCGTATATAACAGAATGCGCATACTTACCTCGAATGACTCATTGCCCAGATGAATGAACGACAAATCTGATGCCCGCTGACTCACGCTTCAAGATGGTGAGCGCACGGCATATCGGGCTATTTCCTCCGGCGAAATCTCTTCAACCATGACCAATTTGTAATGTTTCTCGGCAACAATACCTACCCCGTCAGCGGATTGCTCGAATTCAAAAAGTGCGATCACTTCTTCTCCCATAAAGTGAGCCGCAATCGGTTTGCAGATCATGCCGGGAAATTTGCTTGCGCACATGGCCAGGTCTTGCTCAACCTGTACGACACCCAATTTGTCTCTTCCGCTTTTTGCCTGCACTGGCAGGACATAGTGAGCGCCGCGCGAATCAACACCGATGTAGATTTCATCCACTTCTACCTGTCCCATATCGGGTACGGTCGTGCGCAGGTGGCTTTGCAAAGAGTAGCAGGTGATGCCGGTGAAGATGTCGATGAGCCTGTTGTATCTCAGCTTGGCCAATAGCGCCTGCTCATCATCCAATGCATAACTGGAGATCATTCCGGGCGTGGCATCCAGGATTTTCGTCACGACCAAGCCTTCGGTTGGAACGATGTTGACAAACGTGGTCAAGACAAACCTATACTGACTGATTCCTGCCTGACGAATCACCCACTCTAGCCCCGACGGCGCGGTTGCTCGAATAGGGTCGGGCAACTCGGCACGGAATCTAAACGCATAAACTGCATCGCCCACGTTTCTAATCTGGCGAAGGCCAAGTTCAGAGGCCACTTCGTTGATCTCTTTTCGCTCAAACCCGACTTCCGTATCACCGGGCCGGTAGTGCCGGAAAAAAATCGCCTCGATGATTTGCGCATAACGATTCAGCCTACGAGCCATACTAGCCTGTCCATCTTAGAATCACGACTTCTTCCCGCAATTCTTCTCTTGTCGCGGTTGCCGCTCGGGTCCGAAAGAGGTCAATTCTCTCGACTTGATAATCAAGTTGTTCTGCGATTTCGGCTAGCAGTTGGCCCGTCCGGATCATCACCCGGAAGTAAGAAGCCTGATCGCCCACAACATATGCAAGCTGAGCGCCGGGCTTCAAGACTTTCCGTAACTCGGCTAGGTGTCTTGCCATTCCTCCAAAATATAGCTTTGTAGCTCGCCCATACAGTTTTTCAAATCCCGATGTCTTGTTAAGCTCAATTCTGCGTCGTTCAATTCTTTCGGCTATCTGATTTACAGTGTCGTTGTCTTCGATCCACTTGTCATCACGATCAGAGGTGTAAATGCCACGCGTGTTAGAGCGCAACAAACCTTTCTTGAATGCTCTCAATTCAGATCTGTTTCTGATAAATCCGAGTACGACCGATTCAAGCCGGGTTGCTCTAGTGTAATCCTTCTCGTTTGGATATGGCGGCGATGTGATGACCGCGTCGATGGAATGGGGCTGGACAAAGGATGCCACATCTCGAGAATCGGCTTGATACACGTGGCAATCTAGAGGTAGGCGCTGATCTGCCGACGCCAAATCGTAAGCCATTTGGCTAACCTCATTCAACCACGGTGATAGTACGGGTGCATCCTTCTTGAGTTTACCGACGCCAATTTCCGGTCCAAACCGAACATTGCTGGCATGGAAAACAAGTGTCTTGGCGAGAGCCAAAATACAATGTTCATAAAAACACGAATCTTTCTGTCGATCCAGCACCTCCAAGAGGACGAGAGATTTGTGAAGTGGGATTGGGCTGATTGAGTTCTTGATCAACAGCTTTTCGGCATCTGGTTCAAGATGACGGCGTACTGAATCATCCAGTTCATCACCAAACTCCACTAGATCGTCAATTCCTGATTCGCCTAAAATGTGTTCCGCTTCTCCAGCAATATACGACGCAAATCGATGAAGCGCCGCAGAATCTACCTCCCATCGAAGTTTTATTCTACTCGCAAAATGGGCGACTGGATTTGCCTCAATGCCGATTGCCGCGATTCCATTCAACTTGGATTCAACAACTGTCGTACCTGTACCGCAAAGGGATCGAGAATGACGGCGCCGCTGCCAAGCGAAAAGTCCTCTACATAACTTCTGACCAGGTGCGGTGGAAACGACAATACGAACCGGTACCAATCATGGAACGCCCGATCCTGTTCATGTACGCGATTCAGATTGCGGCTCTTGGGATCCAAATCGAATTCTTCTGTGATCGCAAGAGGAAGAGCCAACTGTCCCAATTTGAGTTCCGATGAGGTGAAGGTTCAGATCCAAGCTGACAGTATAAC
>JAAUPU010000150.1 GCA_012032975.1 Caldilineaceae bacterium
CGAAGACCACGACTGGGGGGTGGCGTCGGGCTCGCATGACAGGCCTCGTGGCTTGCAGCGCGCCACGATTGCGTCCAGGGCGGCGCGCTGCTCGTCCGAAACGGCGGAAGGCCGGTCCGCGGTTGGAGCCATGCCGCGAATCCATTCGTGGATCAGGTCAATGCCCTCTTCGTCGATCACTTGACGCGCGTCTTCCTCATCCAGTTCGAGAAGCGGTTTGGCATACTCTACGTTCGCCTGGGAGAGTTCGTCCCATCGTGCCTGGTTGTACTGCGCTAGTTCATCCATGTTTGCTCCAGGTTACCTGCTGAATGGAAGCGGACCGAATCGAATGTGTTGGTATGTGGCCGATGGGTTGGCGGTGCGCGCCAAAACCGTTGGCTTGACGGGTGAGAACGTCAATGCCATACTTGGGCGTAGACAAATCGCCCTCAACATCCCACCTGACCTGTCGCCAATTGGAGTTCATCGTGTCCACGTTTCTGCTTCGCACCTTCACGTTTCTCGTGATGCCCTTGTTGTTTGCGACGGCTGCCACGCTTCTGGACAAGAAGGCCAACACCCGCGAACGGCGCATCGAAATCTTCCTGATCTACATGTTTGCTTTTGGCGCGATCAGCGGCATCAGCAACTTTTTTGGCCACATCTTCGCCGCGGACGAAGTGGCCGCCGCCATCGGATGGGAGGCGGGCAGTCCGTTCCAGTTGGAGATGGCCTTTGCCAACCTCTCCTACGGCGTGTTGGCGATCATCTGCATGGGCCGTCGAGATGGCTTCCGCGATGCAACGGTGATAGGCAGCGCGATCCTCTCGGTGGGCGCGACGTTGGTGCATCTTTGGGATATTGCAGAGACCGGCAACCTGGCGCCCGGCAACACCGTCCAGAATGTCGTCAACCTGGGCCGGCCCGCGATCCTGATCTGGCTGCTGCTGGCCAGCCATCGCTTGGAAAGGGCGCCCGGCGTCAGAAAGCGGTCTGCTGACTTTCGACCGCTGGCGGGGCAGCCAGATAGCCGTCGCCGGCCCAACTTCCGCGGGCGCCGGCATTGGGCTGGGCGTCGGGTTGATGACAGAGATGGGGCTGATCGGGCTGGTCATCGGCACAGCGGTGGGCATCGCAATCGGTCTCTATTCCCGGCCACAGTCAAGAGACCCAAACTCGCACGCGGAGATTGGCGACTAGAAATTGGAGACTGGCTGCACCTCGATTCAGGCGGCGCATCCCGCCGATCTCCAACTGCTCGTCTCCAATCGCAATTCACCCCCGTCTCTCCCCCTCCACCACTCGCACAATCGCGGCCAAACTTGATTCGACATCCGCGTCGGTGGTTGCCCACGACGAGACGCTGATGCGCATCGCCGCGCGTCCTTGCCAGACGGTGCCGCCGCACCAACAGGTGCCCTCATTCTGAACCGCAGCGATGACGCGGCGGGTCCGATCATCATCGCCAAAACTGACCAATACCTGGTTCAATTCCACTGCATTGAGGATTTCGTGGCCCGCTTCGGCCAGGCCGGCGGCAAAGCGTCGCGCCAACCGGCAATTGTCTTCGATCAGGTCAGCCAGCCCAGCGCGGCCCAGCGAGTGCAACGCGGCCCAAATCTCGACGCCGCGCGCCCGCCGCGACATCTCCGGCGTGAAGTGGTACGGCTCGCGTTCGTCGCCCAGCCGCCAGATAGGCCCGCGCTAGTAGACATGGCCGCGGCCATGTGTTCTGGCTGGCGACAGAAGACCAGACCGCTGTCGTAGGGCACGTTGAGCCACTTGTGTGCATCGGTCGCCCAGGAGTCAGCCTGCTCCAACCCAACGACAAGATGGCGGGTTGAAGGCGCGGCCGCCGCCCACAGACCAAACGCGCCGTCAACATGCACCCATGCGCCCGCGGATTTGGCCTCTTCGCAGACCGCGCCGATCGGGTCGATGGCCCCCGTGTTGACATTGCCGGCCTGGAGGCAAACAATCGTCCTGTCATCGACCTCTGGCAGCCGTTCTGCACGCAGCCGACCTTGCCCATCCACGGGCACACGCACGACCCGTTCACGGCCCAGCCCCAACATGCCCAGCGCCTTGAGCAAGCTGACATGCACCTCGTCGCCGACCACCACTTTCAGCGGCGGCGCGCCAAACAATCCATCCGCTTCCACGTTCCAGCCTGCGCGTTTGAGCAGAACATGGCGCGCCGCAGCCAATCCTGTGAAGTTGGCCAGGGTCGCGCCTGTCACAAAGCCACCGCCTGTGCCCGGCGGCAGGCCAAGCAGTTCCACCAGCCACTCCAGCGCTACTCCCTCTACTGTCGCGGTCAACGGCGACATAATCGTCATCGCGCCATTCTGATCCCATGCGCTGGCCAGCCAATTGGCAGCCACGCCGCGGGCAGGCTGCCGCCAGTGACAAAACCGAAATAGCGCCCGCCCGCGCTGGCGACCGTCGCCGGCGAATGCCCAACCAGTTCTGCGATCACCTCTGCTGGATCGACCGGCTGTTCTGGCATGGCTCGGCGCAGCGAAGCCAGCGCGGTCAGTGGCTCGTCGGCCGGCGCGACCCTTCGGGTGGCCAGACCATCCAAGTATTCTGCGGCATGGTGCGCCGTGTCGATCAGAAGCGTTTTCATGGCGAGCGACTTTTTGTGTGGGACCGCAACCGTCGGATCAAAGCCTCAGGACCGGTTCGAGAGGCAACCGGCAGATCGCGCCGTCGTGGGCGTCGCAATACCAGAACTCGCCTTGCCAGAGCGTCATGCCATGCGGCTCTGGCAGTGGTTCAGGCAGATCGATCTGGCCGAGGATCGCACCGTTGGTCGTATCGAGGTGGAAGATGCCGCGCAGATTGGTCTCGACGCACCAGAGGTTGTCGCCATCCCAGGCGAGGCCGTGGGGGCGGTTGCCGGCGCGGGGAAACGATGCACAATCTCGAAGCCGTGGCTGACGTCCACTTGGTAGATGGTGGCCGAGGGCGGGTTGGCGACCCAGAGCTTGCCCGCGTGCCACTCCAACCCATGTGCGCCCGTTGCGGAGGGATCGGGCGAAGGGAAAGAGGCCAGCGTTTCACCGGTGTTGCGGTCGATCTTGAGGATCTCGCGGCTGTAGGTTGATGTCAGCCAGAGTGCATCGCCATCGTCGGTGATGCCACTGCCCTTGTTCGATGCAGTCTCCAGCGTGCGCAGCACCTTGCCCGCATAGCTGACCAGATGGACCTGGTTGGTGATCTGGTCGAGAATCCACAGCCCCTCTGCCGTGGCTTGCATGCCGTTGGGCTGGGGGCCTGGCGCTTGAAACACGGTCTCCACCTGAATGGTCATTTGCATCTCCTTGTGGTTGTGGGTTGGTAGTAGGCGTCTGTCTATTTTGCCACGAATTAGACGAATTGCACGAATTATTGTCGTTTCTAATTCGTGTAATTCGTGCAATTCGTGGCTGTTTTTCCACTTGTCTTCACGTTGGCCTGGCTAGCCTGCGAAGCCGCGCGGGTCGATGTCGAAGGGGGTGACGTCGCTGGTTTCGACAAGCCAGTCGAGGATACGTTGCTCCAGCTTGCGCTGGATGGCTGTGTAGTCCGAGGCGCCGTAAACGTTTTGCAATTCGCGCGGGTCGAGCGCGCGGTCATACAACTCGCACTGACCGTGAGGCCGGTGGATATAGGTGTGGCTCACCGTGCGAACCGCGACGACGCGACCGACACTGTCCGGGTGTTCCTGCTGCTGCACCCCTTTGGGGAAGTAGATGTTGCCCGCGTCGCGCGCAAATTGATCCCGGTCTGGCTTTCCCTCGAAGCAGTGGGGTTCGTGGCGCGCATAGCCCCCCTCTGTGAAGGCGGCTCGTGTGGGGTCGCCGCTTTCACCATGCAGTTGACGCACATAGCTGCGCGCAAAGTGGCTGTGCCGGGCTTCAACGCCGGCTTGCTCCAACGTGGTGGCCATCACATCAAAGAGCTCCACCGGCTCGGCGACCACATGGCCAGCCGCGCCGTCCGGCGTGCGCACGATCAGCGGCACGCGGGTGATGATCTCTTCGCACGCGCTGGGCCACTTTTCGACCAGGCCATAGTCGCCCGCGTAGTCGCCGTGGTCGGATGTCACAGTCACGGTCGTCGAATCAGCCAGACCAGCCGCATCCAGTTCGTTGAGCAGTTGTCCCAGCAGGTGGTCGACAAAGCCGGTCATGCCCAGATAGACGGCCTGAATCTTGCGCAAAAGCACGCTCTGTTCGTCCTCGCTCATCCGGTCAAGACGCCGATACTGGCGGATCAACGCATGGTGGTCGGGTCGATTCCGCAGATCAGCGGGGCGCAGCGGCGGCAAGTCATCGGGGTCGATGAGGTCGTGCCACGGCTGGGGCGCGGAGTAAGGACAGTGGGGAAAGGTCAGCGGCAGATAGAGGACAAATGGCTCCGGTGGCTTGCTGCGCAGGAAATCGATGGCGGCCTGCACGTTGGCGTAGTCGCCATGTTCTGCCAGCGGCCCGTCATAGGCGTCATAGAGAAAACTGTAATAGCGCGGGTCATCGCGTGTGAACGGGTTCTGGCCGAACATCCGCTGCCCGCGACGTTCAGCCACGGTGACGCTGTCAGCCAGGCTGGCTGTGGCGAGCAGATCGTTTTTGCCGAACCACATGACCTGGTAGCCGGCCTGTTTGAGAGTGCGCAGCAGGTTGGGTTCGTCGGGCCGCAGCAGGTGCCAGAGCGTGCGATGACCGCGCACATGGGGGTACCAGCCGGTCATCATGCTGCAACGCGAGGGGGTGCAGACCGAATGTTGGACATGGCACTGGTCGAAACGGACGCCTTGCGCGGCCAGTGCATCCATGTTGGGCGTCGGCGCCAACGGATGACCATAACTGCCGACACTCTCGGCGCGCAGTTCGTCGGGCATAAAGATGATGAAGTTCATGGCAAATGGAGACTGCTGACCGGTGGATGGTTGAACTGTGACTGGTGAATTGTGAACGTCACCTGTTCACCAGTCACAGGTGGCAATTTCTTAGGCAGGCTGTTTCATGGGGCGCGCGCTTCTGGCCTTTTCCAGGGCGTCCATCTCTTCGACGCTCTTGTTGGGGAGGCGGCCGCGCCGGCCCAATCGGTGCGCAGCGTGACGCGCGTGCCGTTACGTTCAGCCGCAGCAAGACGCTCGGCTGCCGCGGGAATCTCGTCTCGATATTGGGGCAGCCACTGGGCTTGCGCCACCAACATTTCGTCGGTCATCTGCCAGATCTCTTCGGGGTTGCAGACCGCCGCGGTGAGCGGGTCGTGGAGCATGGCCTGCTTGAGCAGCGTCACATCGCCATGCACCGCGGCCTCCATGCCCATCTGCTGGACGCGCACGGTGGCGGAACAGGTGGCCGCGCAGGCCAGCGGCAGGTCGCCCACCACGGCATGTTGAGGCCGTTGATATCCACATAGCCGGGGATTTCGATGACACAGCCATCGGGCAGATTGGTGATCTGGCCCCGGTTGAGCATGTTAAAGTGGCCCCGGTAGATGCGTCCGGTCTCCAGCCCTTCGATGATGTGCGAGCCATGTTCGACGCTGCGGTTTTCGGGTGCGATGACGGGCGGCGCTTCGTTGAGCCACTTGGGGAAGTCGGTCTCGAACCAGTTGCGACGGTCTGTGCAGTGGCGCAAGTAGCCGCCAGTTTCGCCGTTGATCCAGTCGGAGAGGTCGATCCATTGGTTGATCTCGTCAGGCCGTTTGCGATACCAGGGCACATATTCGCTGACGTGGCCGTTGGACTCGGTGGTGTAATAGCCAAAACGGCGGATCATGTCGATGCGCACCTTCTCGGTCTCGCGATATTTGGGGTGCCCATCGAAAAGCTCCAACATGCGCGGGATCATGTCCATGCCCGCGCCACCTGGACCTTAACGTACCAGGTCTGGTGGTTGATGCCCGCGCAGACGATGTCCACATCCTCGCGCGTCACCCCTTCTTCCGCGCCGATCAGCCCCTCTTTTCTGGCCCACACTTCGATGCAGTTGGCGATCTCTTTGTGACCGTTTTGCACGCCATGACAGAGGCCGACGGTGCGCACGCCGCCATAGCTGTTGCAGGCCCAGACATTCATGGCCATGGGGTTGGAATAGTTGAGGAAGAGCGCGTCGGCCGCGCCGACCTCGCGAATGTCCTGGCAGATGTTGAGCAGCGCGGGGATGGTGCGCTGTGCATACATGATGCCGCCGGCGCAGATGGTGTCGCCCACGCACTGGTCGATGCCATACTTGAGCGGGATGTCGATGTCCGACTGAAATGCTTCGAGACCGCCCTGGCGAATCATGCTGAAAACATAGTCCGCGCCGGTGATCGCCTCGCGCTGGTCGGTGGTGTGGGAGATGGTCGCGGGCAGGCCGTTGGCGTCGATGTCGCGCTGGGCCAACTGGGCGATCATCTCCAGGTTGGGCGCCGAGATATCCATAAACGCAAAGTGGGTGTCGGCCAGTTCGGGGACTGCGAGAATATCCTGCATCAATTTGCGGGTAAAGCCGATGGAGCCGGCGCCGATCATGGCGACCTTGATGGGCATTGGGTCTCTCTCCTATAAGGTAGTTGGCTGCCACATGGGCAGCGTTTGGTTGCTGAAAATGGTGGTCAGCCAGGGTTGATGGTTCTGGACTGCACCGCTTGACTGTGCCCATTATATACGAAGGATTGTCGGGCCGATCAACGTTGTGGAGTCTACTTGGCTCCTATCCACCCTCTCCCGGCCAATCTGCGAAAAGCTCTTCTGGATGCTCCGTCAGCGTGACCGGCGTGTAGAGCGGCGTGTCGGCCGCGACCAGGCGACCATCGGCCATCAGGTAGAGATTGCCCCAGTCGCCGTCAAACGCGATGCGGGCTGCGTCCGATGTGGCTTTGTCTGCCAAATATTGCCGTTCTGCCGCGTCGAAATCCCAACTCGCGTCGATCAAACCGCGCAAGCGCGCT
>JAAUPU010000151.1 GCA_012032975.1 Caldilineaceae bacterium
GCCGATGTCGGCTGCGATCTCTGACATGGTTCTCATTCTGGTTGGGTGGGTTGGAAAATAACCATCCACGAATTCTGACGAAGTTGACCGAAGAAGCAGGTCAAATCTTGGAGTTCCCTGGTGAGTTTCGTGGATGTTGTTGATCTTGGATTCGCCTAAAGTGTCACGAAGACAGAGTCATCTTCGACCGTCACTTCGTAGCGCCTGAGCCGCCGCCGGTCGGCCAGTGCGTCGCCGGTCAGCAGGTCGAATTCCCAGCCGTGCCAGGGGCAGACGAGGATTTCGCCCTCCCGTCCCCAGAGAAATTCGCCCGGTTCGCTGGGCAACGTCGTGCCGTCCACACGACCCAGGCAGACCGGTGCGAGTTCGTGGGGGCAGAGGTTCAACACGGCGATGAACGCACCGTTGACATTGAAGAGGCCAATAGATTTGCCGTCGATCTCGACCAGTTTACGCCCTCCAGGTGGAATTTCATCGACCTGCGCGGCGCAGTATTTGGGCTTCTGAGAGGGCGCACCATCAGGCATGAACGACCTCCGGCAAGCCGTAAAGCTCGCGCGCGGTCTGGTGCATCACCCGTTCGCGCAGATCCGGCGGGATCAGCCGGGCGGCGAAGTCGGGCGTGTCGCCATCCCAGTGGGGATAGTCGGTGGAGAACATGAGCATCTTGCCGGCGTCGAACATGGCCAGCATCTGGTGGAGATGCTTCAGGTTGTCTGGCTCCTCGATAGGCTGCGTCGTGAGCCGGATATGCTCGGTGATGACCTCGCTGGGCGGGCGATCCAGCCAGGGCGTGCTCATGCGCAGCGCCTTCCAGTTCTTGTCAAAACGCCAGAGGATGGGCGGCAGCCACGAGACGCCGCCTTCGATCAGCACAAACTTAAGCGTGGGAAATTTCTGGAAGACGCCCTCGGTCACCAGGCTGATCAGATGGGCCAGATAGCTGCCGACCAACCCGGTATGCCACTCGAAATAGGTGCTGGGATAGCCGGCCGCGGTCGGTGCGCCCGACAGCCCGACGCCCTCGCTGCCCGGATGGACCGCGACGGGCAGGTTGTGTTCCACCGCAGCCTGATAGATGGGGTGGAAATAGCGCTGGCCATAGGGCATCCGTGCGCCGCTGGGCATGAGCACCTGCACCATACCCGGATGGCCGGCGAGGCGATGGATCTCTTCCGCAGCCTGCAAGGGATCGTTGGGCGCGACGACGATGGAGGCCCGAAAGCGGGAGTCCACCGGCAGCCACTCCTCCACAACTGCGTCGTTGGCGGCGCGACAGATGGCCGCGGCGTAGTCGGGGTCGGGCGAAAGGCCGATGTGCAGCGAACCCGCGGGGTTGAGGATGCCGTACTCCAGGTCGTAGCGGTCGAAGAAATGTTCGGATAGAGCGTGCGGACTCGCCTCGATCTTGGAGCCATCCGGCAGTTGGGTATCGGAGCGCATGACGCCGTTGGGATTCCAGTAGCCCAGATGACCGGGACCGCGGTTGCCGCTCTCGAAGCGCATTCGCCAGGGTTGGGGCAAGCGCTCTGCAATGTGCCGGGGGTCGGTCGCGGAGTGGACATCGGTGTCGATGATGGGGTAGCTGGGCTTGGGCACGTTTTCGTCTCCATGTTTGGCTGGATATTCATCAAAAACCATCCGCAGATTACGCGGATTTCACAGCTTCGTCTGGGTGACTATTTGGGTCACTCGCCCAACATCTGTTCGAGGAATTGCACCGAACGCCGCGCCACTGCATCCGGGTCGGTCGGGTCAGGCGGAAGCTCGACCAGCAGCGGGCCATCGTAGCCAATCTCGCGCAGGGCCGCCAGCGATGCTGCAAAGTCCACTGTGCCTCCCCCCAGTCGGCGGTCGGCGCGGTCGGCAGGGTTCCAATCCTTGACATGACAGAGCGCGGCGCGACCCTCGGCCGCGCGGATTTCTGCACCCACGTCCAGATCGCCGGCGGTGGAGTTTCCCACATCCAGATAGACGCCCAGCGCCTGGGATCCGCCGCACGCCTCGATCATCGCGAGCAGTTTTGCCGTATCGAAGAGAAAGGGCTTGCCCACGCATTCCAGCGCCAGGGTGACGCCGGCCTGTTCAGCGCGCGCCACGCCGTGCATCACGCCATCGCGAAAGAGCGCCCATTTGGTCTCGGGCGACTCGTCCTGGTCGCAGCCGGGCACGAGAATGACTGTCACGCCCAGGTCCACGGCCATGTCGATGGCGTCGAAGATCAGGCTGACGCCCAGGTCGCGAATGCGTGCGTCGGGGCTGGCCAGATTGAAGACCCAATGTGCGTTGAGGCAAAGCGAGGTCAGCGCGACGCCGGCATCCTGGCTTTGCTTGCGCAGGCTGGCGCGGTCCGCGCGGTCCAGCCGCTGGGTCCAAAGCTGGTTCGCGTCGATATTGATCTCCAGGCTGGAAGCGCCTACCCGTGCGGACGCCTCCACCTTTTCGGAGGGCGTCCAGGTCGCGGGGAAGATGCCGGAGTTGAGGCCGATCTGCATCGGATGGTCCTTTCGTCAGGGAAGTTGTCCAAAGTATGGTGCTACAATATTCTTTCCGGCGACTGAGTCAATCAGCCTCCGCTGCCTGCCTCATTGAAAGGAATGCCTCTTTCACAAGTTGGCTTACTGAACTCTCTGGTTCCGCCAAAATCATGCGCTGATATTCCTCGATGAAATCCATGCGCAATCGGTGAAACAGGTGAAGATAGTGCCGGATGAATCCAATACAATCGAGGAGCACGAACTCGATTCCACCTGTTGCCGCATAGCGTGAACGCGCATACGCCTGCACCTCCCTGTCAATCTCATACGTCGTGATAAAGACGTAGTTGTCGACCCGCTTATCACTTATGCTGAGTTTCTGTAATGCCCGGTCGATGTCCTCTCGGACGACTCGCCTGTCCTTCATCTCGTAGCTGGTGACCAACCTGTTGTCACTGAGAAGGACGACTTCGACATCTCCCAATGCTCCAGTTTGGATATCGGCAGCATTGTGCGGCTGTAGACTCAGAATACGCTCGCCAAGATGGCGTTGAGCAGCATTATAGGCAGCAGCAACCAGCAGAACGGGAAGCCGACTCGTTCCCTTCAAACTCATGTGTTGCTCAACAAGATTGACCATATCCTCCGAAGAAAGTGATGCTGCACCTTCAGTCGTTTTCAGCGCCTCAACCAGGGATTCTATCCTCTGCTGCCGTCTGTTTCGGAGAATGATCAACAGCCGAATCGTCTCGGCGAGAAGGTCTTCTGACGCCACCCGATTCTTGTGTACATCATCCAGGAGATCAATGACTGCCTCATAGAGCTGGGGCGGCCTTCCTACAAGGTCTAGCCCTCGCGTAAGTGTTGCATTGCGGTTTCGAAGCGCCGGCGACAAGAACGCTGTGGTGCTATTGCAGGGCAGCTCATGTTCGATGACAAACGGGCCAACGTATTGCTCGTCATATGCGCGGCCAGAAAATGCGTCCGCGTCGCCAATTTGTGTAAATGGTTTACGAATGTCAACGGTTGGTTCGTGGAGGCTTGCCAAGAGGCAGGACAGGAGAAGGCGAACACCCGCGCGATTGCTCAGATTATTGCAGACATATTCGACACGTTGTCGTATTTGCGCATCCGCAACGATAGGTTTGTGAAGGTCTACGCTGACTCGTTGAAAAGCGGAATCAAGGATCGTTGTTGGCTCTGGCATTCGGTGACTTCTCGATCAGAGATTTCGTAGTTGACCCACAGCACTTCGACGCGATCTTGTTTCGCACCATCTGATCGCGTATTCGTGGAATGCGCCTTTCTTGGTCGCGACTCAATATACTCCCAATCCCCGTAGAGTTCGTCCATAAGTTGGCAATGATAGCTGGATAGCGCCACCTTTCCCTGCACATGGTGCAAGACTTCGGCAAGGCGCCGGTGTTCACCATCCGTCATCTCGTAGCCGTAGGCATTCACGTCTGACCTAGAGCCATGTGGGTAGGGTGGATCGCAATAGAAGAGCGTCTCTGCGCTGTCGTAGCGCTGTATCACCTCAGTCGCTGGCGCATTCTCGATTTGTATACGCAAGAGACGCTGAACAATCTCGGACAGCCCCTCGACACTACCGAGCCAGCGCGAGACGGCCCCTGCCATTCCGGCCCGACTTGTCAACTTGCAGTGCGCCCAACGACCGGTGCTTGCTGTCTGCGCAAGCCCAGTTCTAACCTGGCGAGCGCGTACAAAGAAACGGCGAGCTCTCTCCAGGTCAGAAATGTTGGAAGGAGCCTCCTCTAGCGCAATCCTGAATTCCTCTCGCGAGAACGGGGTCAAGCCAATGGCACGGATCAGCTCCTCGTGCTGGTCGCGCAGAACGCTGAAGAAATTCACAACCTCTCCATCGATATCGTTGTACGTCTCTACCGGCGAGGGTTTCCGATTTAGAAGCACGGCCGCGCTTCCGCCAAACGGCTCGCAATAATGAGTTGCGCTGGGCAGGAGGGGAAGCAGCCAGTCAAGGTGTGAATATTTTCCGCCATACCACCCAAACGCGATCAGTTTAGACATCTCCAACTCCTAGAGTGCACGCGTCCTGTACATGCGCAGACCATCATACAGCACTTACTTATCGTCGTCCAAGGCGCCTGTATTCGGTCCCGAAGAATCCTGGTTGGCTACACACATCGTGGATGGCTACTCCTGTCCGTCCTCAACGCGAAATTGACCACGGACAATCTCCGCCTACCGGGACGCCACCACGTCCAGCAATTCGGCGGGGATCACGCCTTCCCACGCTTCTTGGATGGACGAGGAGTAGACGCCAACGACGACCAGCACTTCTTCCTGTGCAATCCCCTCCAGCACGAAGCGGTCGATGGCGTCGATCTCGACCATGACTGAGCCGCTGCGACAGTCCAGAACATGGCCGCCGTGCGCCCGATCGTCGCTGACGTAGTGAAAGTGGTAACCGGCCACATTGACGCCGTCCAAATACTCTGGCAGGCGAAAGCCGACCATGACGCCCTCGGCGTCTTCTGAGTCGAAGACAACCTGGTCGGCAAGTGCATCGATCAGCGTCGGATAAGGCGGGCTTGCCCGATGGGGTGCGCGCACCTGCAAGCTGTCGAACAGGCCGCTCACCTTGACCGCGTAGGCCTCATCCAGAGTCGGCAGAAGACCATCGATGTGGGAGCGCAACTGCGCACAGTCCATCGACACGTTCAGTGCAAAGCTCTGGTCTGCATCAAACTGGGTGACGGCTGCAAAGGGCGTCCGCAAGTCGTCGGCGGCAAGATGGGCAACGCCGGTCATCTTTGGCCTGAAAAACCTGGCCGTCGAGCACCATCATCTCCCCGTCGAGTGCATTGAAGGTGCCAAGACCAAAATCGCCATGCTGCTTCAGCTCGCCGATGGTCAACTCGCCGTCGAAGTCGCCCGCGGAGAGCGCGCTCAATGTCGATGTCTGGAAGAGCGTGTCCTGATTGGGCTCGGGTATTGGCGGCGCAATGCACGCGGTCAATAGCACCAGCGCTTGCACGAGGAGTGTCCAAGAGACGAGCTTGGCCAGATTCACATCGATCCTCCTATCCAAAGCAGCGCGACAAACGGATCTCTTCAGCAGAAGATTCGCGGCGCGCTATTCCCGTTCGATGCCGGCTGCATCGAACGCAGCCGCGAGCGTCCTGTATGAAAGCTCGGCCGCGGCCATCGGGTCGTAGTCGGGGCGGCGCTGCACCATCATGCTGACCTCGGCGTTGATGAAGCCGTCGTAGCCGTGGCGCTGCATGGTCTGCAAATAATCCACGTAATCGAAGTCGCCCTCGCCGGGGATCAGGAACTCGAATTCGGGATAGCGACCGCGCTGATCCTTGACGTGGGTGTGGACGGTGTAGGGGGCGAGCGCCGCGACGCTCTCCTCGGTGGTCATGCCAAGAATGTCGAAGTGGCTGATGTCGAAGTTGACGGCCAGGCTGGGTGAATCGACCAGTTGCAGGATGGTCACCATGCGCGCCGGCGTGTCCACCAGGCCATCGACGTGCGGCTCCATGGCCAGCGTGACGCCCTGCGTGGCTGCGTACGCAGCCACCTCGGCCAGCCGCTCGGCGAAGCGCACATGCCACGCATCCCAGTCGTCGATGCGCCCGCCGGAGAGGGTCAGCACAAAGGGCGGCTCGCCATCTTGGGCCCACTCCACCGCCAGATCGATGGCGGTATGCAAGCGCGCCACGTTTTGGGCATGGATAGCTTCGTCTTCTTCTAGCAGGCTGGAATGCGCGGCAATGGCGGTAAGTTCCAGGTTGTGGTCAGCCAGCAGGCGTTGAATCTGGCTGCGCTCGGCAGGGCCAAGCGTCTCCAGTGCGGTGGTGTAGCGCGGCAAAACCGCGATCTCGATGCCGTCATAGCCCAGTTGGGCCACATGCTTGACGGCCCTGTCGATGGGGATGGTCGGCATTCCCCAGGTGCTGTAACCAAGTTTCATGCGGATGCTCCAGAGGTTGCAGGGTTTGTGCGGATGGGGGACCGAGTGATCCCCCGTTGAATCGAGCGGTTGAGGAGAGTCAGGTTTGCGCCAAGATCAGGTGGAATCCTAGACGCCGCCGAGCAGCTGTTGCTCGGTGAGCAAGAGCACGGGCGGCAAGTTGTCGACCATGCCCGCGTCGGTGCGCCGGAGTTCGTCGATGGTCCCCTGGCGGAATTTGGCCAGCAACGGGTGGTGCTCGGACTTCAAGGCAAGGTTTTCTAACTCTTCCGGGTCGTTCTCAAGGTCATACATCTCTTCGATCTCACCCGGAACCAGCCAGCGAATGTATTTGTAGTTGCCGGTGCGCAGCGATACCCACCAGGGCAGGCCGTTCTCGGCCTCGCCGCACCCGACGTTGGTGTATTCTCCAAAGTTGTAGCGGGTGCTCTCCATCAGCAGCGGGCGATCCCACTCTGTGTCTGGGTCGGT